>CALMBE010000029.1 GCA_937860165.1 uncultured Planctomycetaceae bacterium | reverse complement strand
TGACCTCCGTGGCTCCGTGGTAAAATTACTTCCGGCTTGCAGCAAGCGACAAATGCCGAAGTTATTTTTGAATTGTTCCTAAGGGGTTTACTGGTCCATCCGTTCATTCTGGGAGTCATTCCATAATTGTTGATAAATGCCTCTGACTGACTCCTCGATATTCTCCGAATAGCTTATCGGGAGCCCAAGTCCGAAAATAAGTTGCTGCACATCAGCAATATCTTTGAGCCTTCCTGGTGCTTGGCCGGATGCCAATTTCAATTCAATCAGGCGAGCCAACTCCAAGACACGGGCGTCTCCAATTTGTTCACTTGCAGCGAAGGGTTCGGGAAACGCGATCGGTCCTAGCTTACCACTCCCGGGGTACTGTCCGGTCACCAAAAAATCGATTTTCACACCGGTCACAGCGTCGCGGAGATTCTTGCTCTTTTCAAACGGACGGACGTAACCCAGTCCATCGAGGGCAGCGTGAATTTGCTCCAGACCTTTTTGAGTGACCAAGACATCGATATCTTCGGTAAAGCGGCGATAGCCGTGCATGAAGAGGGCCATCCCCCCCGCAATCGCGTAATCGATTCCTAATTCATTGAGTCGCGCAACCAGTCGCTCTAAGGTGCGATGGACGGCACTCGTGCCTTCGAAGTGCATGCTTCCTTCCAAGAGGGCCCAATTGAGATCGCTGTTGAGTTGGCTTTCGTAGCTCTGCATGACTTTTATTCTAATTCGACTCCCGAAGTTGGCTAGCTGGAAAGGACTTCCTCAACAGCAGTATTAAAATCCTCGACTAAGCGCCCAAGCACTTCATGAGTCAACGTGGCGGGGATCGGCACCCGGGCATTGCCGGGCTGCTTTTCGTAGCGGCACAAGGAAACACACCCTCCCTGCCGGAGCGTTAGTTCATAGTAGCGGAGGCCATTGTCATCCTTATGCGGAGGATTACTCCTCATCTGGACGACGCAGCCCGTGGGGTCCACTTCGATCGGAGCGATCGGCTCTAAGAGGTAAGTCACCCGCTGGCAGAGCGATCGGCTGGCTAGTTCCAGCTTCGCGACCTCGGAGGTCGCCAATTCCGCCGTTTCTAGTACAAAATCTGTAACTGCCGCACTGAGGGCGTCGCACTGCTCGACCCAACATTTCAGCGACCGTTGGCCATCAGCCGCTGTGGCGGACTGCTGCGAGCTGCCCACCAAAACCTTCAATACCGCCAAAAAATCATCGCGAAGTTTCATATCCCGTCCTCTGCATCATCGCCCAGGTCCACTCGATCCCCGCTTTCGTATTCGTGTGCCGAGCCATCGAAAGAGAGTACCATCTGGGTATTCTCTACGGCCGTTTCCAGGTGAACGGGGCGACCCCAGAGTCGTTGGAGGTTTTCCAAGGTGTCTCGGGCATAGTCCAGTTGAATCTCAACACCTGAAAACTTGTGTTTCAAATACAACTCCCCGCGATTCTTGTAGTTCCCATCGACGACCTCGATGATCGGGCGCCCCCGATTGGTCAGGCTGTCGAGTAGTTGCTGCTTCACTTTGGGAAACTCGCGGCTTTCGATTTCATAAGTATCGCTGCTCTCATTATACCCAAAACGAAACATGCGGTGCTCACGAACAAACTCCAAAGTCAAGAACTCGTCAATAAATGTCAGGTCATTGTGAATCCGTCGCACTTCGAATATTTTTTCGCGTCCCAGGCCGGCGTTGGTGTTCCAGTTGCGCTGCTGCTGGTAGTCGTCGCAGTGCTCATATTCGGGACCAAAAGCACCCCGGTTCCAGCGGTCTTCGATGTGTCTGAACATCTCGATCCCAAGCTTATAGGGATTCAACTGAGTGGGGCTACTCGCCAGTGTGCCGCTGTGATGGTCGCAATAGTTGATTACGTCGGCTGCCGTGAGTCCCTGACGAATCATGATTGTCGAGTGCCAGTAGCTGGCCCAACCTTCGTTCATGATCTTGGTCTGGGCCTGGGGGGCAAAATAATAGGATTCATCTCGCAGAATCGTCAGGATGTCGGCCTGCCAACTGCTGAGGGGAGCGTGCTCCAGTAAGAAAAGCAGCACATCGCGTTCGGGCCGCTCGGGAATCGGACGAACCTCGGGGGGGGACTCTTCTTCCACTGCAATCCTCGTGCGCGGATTGATGAAAGGGTCCATGTAACTCTTGGCTTCAAACCGCATGGGACCCTTCGGTTCCTTTTTCTCCTCGCTGGCCGAGAAATCGTAGCGGTCCTTGATCTCCCGTCGACGAATATGGGGGGAATGAATGTCGATCAAATCCTCGACGCTCAAGCAGGTATCGATAAAATTCTCGACCTTTTCAACCCCTAACTCGTCCATGAAGCGACGAATCCGACTCCCGTGATTCGCCATCTCATCCATCATTTTGCGATTCGTGTGCGAAAACCATTGATTGTTCTTGAAGAAATCGCAATGTCCATAGACGTGGGCCATCACCAATTTCTGATCCACGAGCCCGTTGCTCCGCATGAGATACGCATAGCACGGATTGTTGTTAATCACCATTTCATAGATTTTTTGCAATCCATAGTTGTAGCCCTTGCTGAGCTGTTCGTATTCCATGCCGAATCGCCAGTGTGGATAGCGCGTGGGAAACCCACCCCGCGCCGCGATGGCATTGAGCTGGTCGGCATCGATAAGCTCGAACACTGTCGGATAAAAATCTAGCCCATGCTTGGCCGCATAGCCCTCGATCTCGACTTGAATCGCGGCGAGTTCCGGCGTCAGATTTCCTAGATCGGTAATTGCCATTCTGGGCCTCGAAGGGGACTCACTTTCCCTTGCCAAGAAACGTCTTGATCGACTCGTAAATCGCATCCTTATCGGGAATCTCCGAGAGAATCAACGCCTCGTGCTCCCCGAATTCTTTGCTAAGACTATCAATGAAGTCGCCACTCCCGTAGGGACTTTCAACCTGCCCGTAACAAAACGCATTGACCGTGGGAAGCAGTTTTTGTCCAAGTATTTCAAATGCCACTCGATTGTCGTCGCCCCAGTTATCGCCATCGGAAAACTGGAAGCAATAGATGTTCCAATCTGCAGGTGGAAAAGCACTTGCAATCAACTCCGCACAAACCTTGTAGGCGGAACTAATCCGTGTGCCGCCGCTCTCGCGCGTGTGATAAAAGGTATGTTCGTCGACCTCCTTGGCAATCGCGTCGTGAATAATGTAACGCTTTTCGATCCCTTGATACTGGTGCGATAGCCAGGCGTCGATCCAAAAAGCCTCGTTTCTAACAATCTCTTTCTGTTCGTCGGTCATCGACCCCGAGACATCCATCAAATAGATCGCTACCGCATTCACCTCAGGCCGGGGAACTTCATTCCACGAGCGGTACTGCTTATCCCCCTTGATGGGAACGATGTAAGGATCCTCGGGAACGTAGTTGCCCGTTGTGATCTGACGTCGCAGTGCCCGCAAATAAGTCTTTTTGAAATGGCGAAGCGATTCGGGCCCAGTTTGACGGATGCTGTTGTACTTAGTCTTCTCGCTCTCAATGTTGGCCGTCCCTTTGGGCTGGATCCGGGGAAGTTCCAATTCTTCGCCCAACATGGCGGCCAACTCTTCCAGTGTTACCTCGACTTCTATCAAGTGCCCGGAACCGGGCTCGCTGCCTGCATCTCCACCACCCTCGGGCCCCTGCCCCGGCCGGCCA
>CALMBE010000028.1 GCA_937860165.1 uncultured Planctomycetaceae bacterium | reverse complement strand
GTCTTCGGGCCGGGAACGAAAAGTGATTTCGGGGAGACCGGTCGTGAACCAGCGAAGGGGTCTGGACACCCGAGCCAACAGAACTGAATGGGCACGGCTGGTCTCCTCCAGCCCCAAGCCCGCCGTGGCGGGCGTGGCCCAAGGAAAAGTTTATGGTGATTCGACCAAGCCGAGAGTCTGCGACAGGTTGGACGCGCTGCCGGAAGACCGCGCGAGCCACAAGTCATCTCCTACTGAATGAACCCGGTTTGGCACTGAATGTTTTCTGGCTCCCGGCAGGCCGGGAGGAGGGCGTGCGCTGTGGGCGGACGAAAGTCTGCCTGCGGCAGCCCGGTCTGTCACCCAGGCCGGACGCGACACGCTGGAACCAGATGGGTGGCTGAACGGATCGCCTCCCGGGTGGAGGAGCGCATCCGAATCAACGACCGAAATGACAGGCACGAATTGCACCTTGGACGCCGCCCGCAACGGCCCGAAAAGACAAAGACAGCTTTTAGGAAAAGAAAGGCTGGCTGACGGAAATCCATTTCCCTTCTTGACCGCTCACGCTAATGGGCGACCCCTTTCCGCAGTGGAGTGGCAAAAATTGGCCATAACCGCGATTTTCTGTGGTTTAACACTGTACTGCCGGTACTGCTAACGACTATCATCGGCTCTAGCCGCTATACCTTAGAACCCCATCGGTCTCATGCTAGAAATGTCCCCCACCAACCACATTGGTGGGAGTTCGCTCGAATCCCGCCAGAGCGGAAAGTAAGCCGGAGTGACACTCCCCGGACCGGCCTATTTCCCCCCCTCGACAGCCCGGGGTTCTTCCGGTAGGTTGTCGGGTTTGGATGTGCCGTCGGTTGGCCAGGAGGGCCTGCGTTTTTCGCGGGCGGCAGCGTCTGTAATAATTGTTATTGTTCGATTCTAAGTGGGTTTTTTGCCATGTACGCAATCATTCTGGACGGTGGACGTCAATTCAAAGTCGAAGAGGGACAGGAGCTCAGCATTGACTTTCGTGACCTGACGGCTGGGGCCCAACTCACCTTTGACAAAGTGCTGGCAATTTCCAGCGGCTCGGGCGATCTCAAGTTGGGTGCCCCTACGGTTGCCGGGGCCACGGTTACTGCTGAAGTCCTGGGCGCTGAAAAGGGCGAAAAGATCGTCGTGCAAAAGTTCCGACGTCGCAAGAACTCCCGCCGCAAGACCGGCCATCGCTCGGTCTACACCCGTGTGAAAATCGCCAAGATCACGGGATAAGTTTCCGGGCACCCACGTATAGCCGACCCATCCTGGGTCGGAATGGGATCCTGGGTCGGAGAGTGCCGCCATGCGATACATCATTGCGCTCGCCTGTGCGGCTGCTGCCGTGTTTTGCGTCTTCGGATTCCTGGCCACGTTTGAACCGCCGGGTTGGCCACTCGCTCGCATGGTTTATGCCATCGTGGGAGTTGTCTTCCTCGTCGGTGCGGGTTGGGCACTGTTTCGGCGAACTACCGCTTAGCCTTGTTGATCAATTCGCTTTGTCAGAAGTGAATTTAGGTTTATCTGCGAGTTTTCCGGCGAACGCTCGTCTTCGGGTTCGCTGATGTTGACTTGCAGTTTGTCCGGTCGATAAT
>CALMBE010000027.1 GCA_937860165.1 uncultured Planctomycetaceae bacterium | reverse complement strand
GACCCCCCCTCCGGCTGGCCGCGATGCGCCTCCGCATCGCGGCCAGTTGTATTTGGCGGTGCTCAGAAATAACTTCCCTCATAAATTAAAAACCACGGAGCCACGGAGGTCACGAAGAAGAACGCGAAAGTAAAGAGGCGAGCCGTAAGCGTCAGCGCCCGGAGCTTTTTTCAGTCTTCCACATTCCCCCTTTCCATCCGTGCCCTCTGAGACTCCGTGGTAAAAAACTCCCAAGCTTGCCCGAAGCGATTGGATTGCGAAAGATGCGAAGTCGGCTGGGACATCACAGCGTTGTTCTGATCGTAGCGATCATCCTGGGGAGTCGTTGCCAAGGTCAAACGCTGCCGGCCTATTCGCCGAATACTTCCGAGCCAGTTTCGGCAGTTAACGATGCTAGGTCAGGGACCGAAAATGCTGTCCCCTCCTGGGCTGCTGACGCGGTGTTCTATCAGATTTTTCCCGAACGCTTCCGTAACGGCGATTCGACCAACGATCCCACGCGTACCTCGCTGGAAGGTTTCGAGCGACTCCCAGACTCCTGGGTCGTTACCCCTTGGACCAGCGACTGGTATCACCGTTCGGATTGGGAGCGAGCCCTCGATCCGAAAAACTTTTACGCAACGGTCAATCAGCGGCGTTACGGCGGCGACTTGCAAGGCGTAATCGACAAGCTCGATTACCTGACCAAGCTGGGAATCAACGCGATTTATTTCAATCCGCTGTTTCACGCGCGGTCCGCACACAAGTACGACGCAACTTCGCTCCACCATATCGACCCCTATTTCGGCCCCGACCCTGAGGGAGATCTCCAGCTAATTCGCAACGAAAGTGACAACCCGCAGACTTGGCAATGGACCGCCGCGGATAAACTGTTTCTGACGCTCGTCCACGAAATGCACAACAGGGGAATGAAAGTTGTGATCGACGGTGTGTTCAATCACACCGGCAGAGAGTTTTTCGCGTTTGCCGACCTCCGAAAGAATCAGCAAGAATCGAAGTTCCGAGACTGGTATCTTGTCCGACGTTACGATGATCCCACGACTGCGGCTGATGAATTGGATTACCAAGCGTGGTGGAATTACAAGAGTCTACCCGAGTTTGCCGACAACTTAGCGGGCGACGATCTCGCAACGGGTCCGAAGCAATACATTGCGGATATCACGCGGCGCTGGATGGATCCTAATCAGGATGGTGATCCAACCGATGGAGTCGACGGTTGGCGACTGGACGTGGCAACCGATGTGCCCCTCGGATTTTGGGCCTCCTGGAATCAGCTTGTCCGTTCGCTCAATCCCGCGGCATACACCGTCGGTGAGTTTTGGGAACAAGCTAGTCAGCAAGTATCGGCAGGGGGATTTTCTGCGACCATGAACTATCACGGATTCGCTCTTCCCATCAAGGGATTCCTTGTCGACGGCAAACTCAGTGCAGTCGAGTTTGGAAATCTCCTGGTCGAGCGACTGCAAGACCATCCACCGACAAGGCAAGTCGCATTGCAGAATCTGGTCGATTCCCACGATACGCAGCGCGTGGCTTCGATGATTGTCAATTCAGAAGCGGCGCAACAAGGTTACATCCAGTCGGCGCGATACGACTACGATCTGGGGCCGAAAGTTTCTCCGCGCACTAATCCCGATTACCTCGTGCGCAGTCCGAATGATCGAGAACGGGCGATTCAGAGGTTAATCGTACTTCTGCAAACGAGCTTTGTTGGTTCTCCCATGATCTACTACGGCAGCGAAGCGGGAATGTGGGGGGCCGACGATCCCTGTGATCGTCAGCCCATGGTCTGGGACGATCTGCGCTACGATCCGCAAGCCAGCGATCCCCGAGGTAGAAATCGCCCGCCAGAATCGATTGCCTTCGACAGCAAGCTCTTCGACTTCTACCGGCAAATGATCCGGCTTCGCTCGAATCATGCCGTTCTGCGTCGCGGTAAGTTTGAAGTGGTCGCAGCCGATGAAGCAGTTCCGTTTGTGGTGTTCTCGCGCACAGATGGCAATTCGCAACTTCTGATTGCGTTCAATCGCAGTGACTCCCCGTATCGCTGGATATCACAAATTCAGGGGGGCAAACCATTCGAGATTCTGGCAACTACAGGAAACTCCCCACCCCCGCGTGCCGAACAAAGTGCAGGGTTTACCACTCTGACGATCCCGCCGCTAACGGGCTTGGTCGTTTGTGTGTCCTCGCCGAAGAGTAGCAATTCAAGCCAGAAATTACGTTGAGATGTTTTCTAGTGATTTATCAAAGTGTAATTATGGGGTGCCATGCTCACGCTGGTACTCCGGC
>CALMBE010000026.1 GCA_937860165.1 uncultured Planctomycetaceae bacterium | reverse complement strand
CAGCCGCTGTGGCTCTTGTTGCTCTTCGGCTTTGTGTTCTCGACGGTCATGAAAGTGCAACCGCTTGGGGCGCGGACCGACCGTTTTGCGGTTTTTTTGTTCTGTGGCCTCTTACCGTGGATGGCGGTCCAAGAAGGCGTGCTCCGTGCGGCCTCGGCAATCACCGATAACGCGAGTTTGGTCAAGAAGTTGCGGTTTCCTTCCGAAGTCTTAGTAGCGACTGTGGTGGCCGCTGCGCTGCTTCACGAGGGGATCGCTGCAACGATCTTTGGGGTGACCCTATTGGTACTTGGGGAAGGGAGCTGGCAGTCTTTGCCGTGGCTCCTCGTGGCGATCCCATTTCAGGTTCTTTTGACCGTTGGCCTTGGTTTCTGTGTGAGTTCCGCTCACGTGTTTTTTCGAGATACCAGCCAGGTCTTGGGCATGGGGCTGACCGCGTGGTTCTATGTGACCCCGATCGTCTATCCCCTTGAGTTCGTGCCAGAACGGCTGCGCGGCTGGATTGAATTGAACCCGCTGACGGGGCTCGTCGATCTGTATCGCCGAGCTTTTTTGGGTGCGCCAGGGCCGATACCTTGGCGAAGTCTGGTTTCGCTAGGCCTGATTTCATTGGCATTTGCGGCCTTCGGAGCTTGGCTGTTCCGCCGCCTTAAGCCTGCCTTTGTCGACCAGGTTTGAGGGCAGGCCCGGATCTTGCTGAGGTGCGACAATCGCCCTGGGTCAAAAGTCCTTCCGCTCGCTTTGTAATGCTCTGGTAGGAAACTCACGAGGAGAGTTCGACATGCTTTCAGCTCGTCTCATTCCGCGGCACATTGCCGACGCTTTGGTTTTGTCTGCGGTCCTAGTTTTTTGCAGCAGGGCCTTTGCGGCCGAAACTCCAAAGAAACCCGCGGAGCCCGCCGTCGCGACACCTCAGGGGAACTCGAGCGCGGCCGTGGATCCGATTGGAAAGGTCGAACCGCCAGATGGCGTCTGGCTCAAGGATGAAGAAGGGCGCGAGTACTACGTGGACCGCATTCCGAAAGACGAAGGATTCTATCGGCGGATCGACGACAAGACGGTCAAGACTCGTTGGGGAGTCGTGATCCATGTCGACCACGAGGATGACAAGTCCTTCTACTATCGCCTTTATCGCCCGATGGAGGTTCCTCTTTCGGTCCCGCCGCCACCGACGGCGGAACAGCTCGCGGCGGCACGCCAGTCTTATGTGTTCGAAACGAAAGAATCCGACCGCCTCACCTTTCAAGCGTTTTCATCGGGCTTGCCGCAGCGGGGGCAGTGGCGAAACGGCTTTGACCTCGCCGACATGAACGGCGATGGAAACCTCGACATCGTGCACGGCAGCGCGCGCAAAACCCGCAGCGTCCCACAGGTCTTTCTGCACGATGGCAAGGGGAGCTGGAGCAACTGGGAAGCGGCCGATTTTCCTCCGCTCTCCTATGACTACGGCGATGCCGTCGCGGGCGATCTCAATGGTGACGGGCGCAATGACATGGTCCTTGGGGTCCATCTCCACGGCATTCTCGTTTTGCTCAACGAAGGACGCGGCAAATTCAAGTCTTGGGGGGAAGGGGTTGATTTTCGCGTCCCTTCCAGCGGGGTCGAGCCCGTCTTTAGTTCGCGCGCCGTCGCGCTCGCCGACTGGAACCGCGATGGCAAGCTCGACATCATCGCTTTCGGCGAAGGTCCGCGGCTTGCCACTGATCGTTCAGCTCCAACCCCAGCGAATTCGAGTGGCCTCGTCATCTATCTCAACCAAGGAAACGGCCAGTGGCTCCGTAAAGACCAGGGCACGGACAGCTATCAGCTCTTCGGCGACCACCTGTTGGTCAGCGATATCGATGGTGATGGCCACCCCGACGCGCTGACCACATCGAATACCTTCGGCAGAACTGACATCTTGAACCTGAGCCGAGCCGACGGGAGTTGGCAAAACTACCACCGTTGCCAAGCTCGCGGCTCGTGTTGCCTTGCGCGAACGTCGTCGGGTTGAATTAGTAACACTTGATACTTACCGAATCGCCGCAGTTGAACAACTAAAAATCTACGCTGAAATTATCGGAGCAAATTGCCACGTTGTCCGTTCGGTATTTGAACTCGACGCGGTTTTACGCCGACTGCCGAGCGAAGCCACCGTTTTGATTGATACAACCGGAAAGAATCCACACGATCTAGCCGACCAATACGAACTCGCCGACTATCTAAAAGGACGAGACGACATCAGTAAATGCCTAGCAGTTCAGGCAACCACAAATTTTTCCGATGGTCTGGCAGCAATCAAAAAATTTGAGATGTATGGTGCAGACTGTTTGACGATTACCAAACTCGATGAAACAACCCGTCCGGGTGCAATGGTCGAATTAATCGCTGAAGGTTCATTACCGCTTACATATATCTGCACCGGACAAAGAGTTCCCGAAGATTTACACGGTGCAACCCCCGAAAATCTTGCCGCCCGAATAATCCACGAATAAAAACTTCAAATCAAAATATGAACGACCAAGCAACAACCTTAAGAGCTATGGCAACCGGAGACTTATCATTTTCAACCACCAACGTCCGCGATTTTCCCACTAAGGAAAACGCTCTTCGCTGTCTGGCAATTACCGGCGGCAAGGGCGGAGTCGGAAAATCGAATTTATCCGTTAATCTGGCACTTGAATTAGGCAAACTAAACAAAAAAGTTATTTTGCTTGATGCCGATTTCGGACTGGC
>CALMBE010000025.1 GCA_937860165.1 uncultured Planctomycetaceae bacterium | reverse complement strand
ACGATCGAGCGGTTGCCGCTGTTCTTTCCGCGCAGCAGCAACCCTTCGACCTCGCATTGAACAGTCCCCCGCCTTTGCTCTCGGCAGCAAGGGCGACCCCCGCGGCTCCCAAGGGCGCGATCAACCGGAGCAGCAAGCTGTTCAGAAATACGAGGCCCAAATTGCTCGTCCAACGCCACGGCCGTCTAATCGTTAGTTTGCGCCGCGGGGCGATTGATTCCCAAATGGCCATAACTGCGAATACCACGGCAAAGCATGTGAGACGGATGGTTGCTTCGGTTTGAAGAAACTGAGGCATGAAACTCGATACCTAAATCCTGGTATTGCTGGGCAAACGAGACCTCTAGCAAAAACTATAACCGCTATTGGTCAAACTCCCTTGTCGTCCGCTATCTGAAAAAATCTTCTTCAATCAAGTGTAACGAGCACGACAGACTTGCGTACAGCGGTTGAATATGCTGCTGAAAGCAGCTTGTAAGTTTAACTTAAAACTTCGTTACTAGGAGTAGAGAAATGATGAAAGCTCGATGGAACCGAATTGCTATGAAAAACGGATTTACCCTGGTAGAACTACTGGTGGTGATTGCGATCATTGGCGTACTGATAGCACTTTTACTGCCTGCGATTCAAGCAGCACGAGAAGCAGCCCGGCGGAGCCAATGCGTGAACAACATGCGGCAAATGGGCGTCGCCATGCACAATTACGAGAATAGTCAGCAGAAGTTTCCTTCGGGAGGCCAAGGCACGAGTTTCCCACCAGACTTCCCCACGACAAAAGCAACGACGACTTTTGATGTTCATTCTTTCTTTAGTTACATCCTGGCCTACGTGGAGCAAGGCAACATTTCTCAGCAAATGGATTTGAAGCTCCGCTACCTGGATTCGCCTCAAAACATCGTAGCCGCACAAAGCTCGATCGATTTGTACTTGTGTCCGTCGAATCCAATCAAGGAAAGCCCCGTCGATAGCGAGGGGTATGGTGCTACTGACTATGGCCCCACCTATTACACGGATATCGACCCAGTGACAGGTCAAAGAAACAGTTTGGCACGCGCCGAAGGGGCACTGGTCACGGGAGGCACTCCGACGAGGAAGATTTCCGACGGACTAAGCCAGACTCTAGCCGTTTCGGAAGACGTAGGGCGCCGCGAAGAATTCAAGGGAGTCGCGATGACTACGCCCTACAAGGACAGCAACGGCGTTCCGCTCAAGTTTTGGCGTTGGGCCGAGCCCGACAATGCCTTCGGCGTTTCCGAGGTCATCAACAATAACTCCAATCCGATTGGAGGGCCCGATACCTGCCCGTGGTCCACGAACAACTGCGGACCTAATGACGAGATGTTCGGCTTCCATCCAGGAGGAGTGAATGTCTTGTATTGCGACGGGCATGTCGCCTTCCTACAGGAGGATCTAGAGAAAGTGACTCTGCGTAAGATTCTCACTCGCGAGGAGGGCGATCTCACCGGAACTGGCGAGTTGTGAGTCCAATCGTCCCGTGCATTCAAAAACAACTTTGTCGCCTGAGTGAAATCCACGTAATTCGTCAGTTTTTCCGACGCTTCGGAGAAAGGTTCTTGCAGATTTATCGTCTAGCACAAAGGAAAGAACGGCAGGGGAACTTAAGCCAAAGGTCTTTCGATTCACAGAGCATATTCGCAAAAGATTTCTCAGACGAATGCTTGTGAGGTCCGTTACTTCACAATTAAGGCGTCATTAGACAAGGAGGAAGGGCACATGTTGATTCTCACAAGGAAAAAAGGCGAACGCATCTACATTGGAGATGACGTGACGGTCGTGATCAATCAAATATCCGGTAACCGGGTTGTCGTGGGGATAGAGGCTCCCAACCAAACCAGCATCCAGCGATGCAACATGAAGAATCTGGCTCGGATGACACACCTGCCGAGGGCTCCCAGATAGGGCGTGTTCGCTGTCACCACAGGCTCTTGTGAAATTCACCAAAGAAAGGAGAATCAATTTTTACCGAACAAGTCAAATCTCCGGAGTACCCATGGAAGTTCAGGCTGACACGCCAAAACCTGATGTCGATCCCGCCGCATGGGTGAGTCTCCATGGTGACTCACTCTATCGCTACGCCATGTCTCGATTGAGAAATGCCGAAGTCGCGGAAGAAGTTGTCCAAGAGACCTTTGTTTCGGCGTTGCGCCATACTTCGCAGTATTCCGGCAAAGGTTCGGAGGGAGCTTGGCTGATGGGGATTCTCAAGAGAAAAATCGTCGATCACTTTCGACGGAATGCGAAGAGTGGCTTGCAGATAGATTCCGGTGAGGGCCAAGATATTTCGGAGATCCTGTTTGACGAATCCGGAAGCTGGCGAGCAGAATATCGCCGCAATGACTTTCGGCCCCTTGATTCATTGGAACGAGAAGAATTTTGGCAAGCACTACGAGCCTGCCTCGAAGGATTGCCAAATCGGCAGTCAGATGCCTTCACACTTCGCACTTTAGAGGTGACTCAAAAATAACTTCCGTAGACTACGCCAACGGCGTTTCAGCTTTCAGCC
>CALMBE010000024.1 GCA_937860165.1 uncultured Planctomycetaceae bacterium | reverse complement strand
ACGTTGCACGAGGGCCGGCATGCAGGCATTTTCCAACGCGGTGAACTCGGCAAGGTGTTGGTGGCGCTTTTGCTGTACGGTGGGGATTTGCCTCGCGTCGCAAAAACTTGGGGAAAAACTCTCGCCGAGTTCCGCAAGAATCTCTCGGGACTTCAAAACGAATTCAACGAAGTCATCCACAGCTACGACGATTCCCCCCGTCGCATTGCTTACCACGAACCCACCCCCGTGGATGCCGAGGCTACGGATGCCGGGACTTACTCGAGTGTCACCTACAATCCCGAACC
The DNA here is from genome assembly GCA_937860165.1 of uncultured Planctomycetaceae bacterium. Lineage (GTDB taxonomy): Bacteria > Planctomycetota > Planctomycetia > Pirellulales > Lacipirellulaceae > Bythopirellula. Next base: position 1,487 of record CALMBE010000024.1, on the reverse strand, counting down.
AGACCTAGCCCCAGAAGCTCCCACAAATGCCGTCGCAGAAGCTGCCACCGAGAGCGAGCAATCTGCTCCATCCACGACAACCACCTAGGCACTCCACCTGCCACCGGTTAAAATCGTGTCTTCGCGGGCGGCTAGCTCAGTTGGTTAGAGCGCTACGTTCACACCGTAGAGGTCGCGTGTTCGAGTCACGCGTCGCCCATTGCAGTTTGAGCCTAGAAAACAAGTGGTTTTCTAACCTTGCGACGTTCGCAAGTGAGGCGTTTTCCAAAACTGCAAACGGGTACATACCCGCTTGCGAGTCAATGGAGACCTTCGCGATGCCAAAACTCTCGCAGCAATTCCCCAATTACCGGAAGCATCGGGCATCCGGGCAAGTGATTGTCGAACTATCCGGCAAACGCCACTATCGAGGCCCGCATGGGGCCAAGGCCAGCCCGGCACTTGGCAGACTCGGCTGGTCAAAGTCGCGGCGCTGGTCACCGAATCGACGCGGCGGGTCGTGGTGCGACTCTCTGCCAGTTGGCCTTATCTGGACCACTACCAGCAGGTGAGCCGCTGTATTCTGGCAGCGGGAGACGCTTTCAATACCAGCTATTGGACCGACCGTGCTGGAATGATATGTTGGGTGCCACTGCTGGCTTGTCCAGCAGTGCTGAGAACACGGGTGGACAAGCCACACGTGCTACCCGTCAATTCAGGTTGGTCGGTCCACTAGGACAACTTGAAAAACTGATTGGCCCTGCGCCTGGGCTCCATTTGGAAGGTAATTCTGCTAGCAGACTCGGAATAATTAGGGGCAATTTTGGTCTGTTGTAAAAGTTTAACGATCAAGACGACGATAACGATTATGCACGTCGATGACGTGGTTTGAAGCTCGAAACGCCCCTCCATCTGGAGAAGTGATTGTGAGAACCTCCTTTGCCAAGAAATCAAGCAGGACCGCCACCTTTGCCAGTGGTGTGTTCTTAATCTTGTCGCTGGCCGCGACTGGTTGCCAGATGGACATCGCCGGCCAAACGCTGCCGAGTCCCTACTATCTGAGCGACGACGTGCAGTATTACGCACCAGGTCCTGAATTCAAATTGGCCCGCGAGGCGGCTGCCCTCAAAGAGCAAGCGGCATCCACCGTGAGCCGACCTCAGCGGTAATTCCAATTCCGGGGATCGAGGTCGGAGCTCCGTGCGGAACAACGGTGCTCCAGTTCGATCATCAACGCCCAACCAAACACAGGTCTCGAAGTTTGCACAAGTTTTGCCGCTTGTCGTCGTTCGCAAAGCGAAGGGCGACAAGATTATGGGGGGGACGGCACCTCAGTGGCAGGCGTCTGAGGGGCGCGAACGCGATGCGTCGCGTGCCTCAGACGTCGTTGCCCGGGGCCCCGCTCTTTTGACCATTGCGCGGCTAATGAAATTCGGCTATCGGCCAGGGTGCCGGGCAGGGCCGATCACTTTTTCACTTTGGGGTGCCATGCCCACGCTGGTACTCCG
>CALMBE010000023.1 GCA_937860165.1 uncultured Planctomycetaceae bacterium | reverse complement strand
CAGCACGACCAGCGGCGTGACGCCCGTGGCAACCGGCTGGTGGTCCGCAACGGTCACTTACCTGCACGAGAGCTGCTCACCGGGGCCGGTCGCCTGGCAGTCGAACAGCCCCGCGTGCGGGGCTGAAGGTGAGTTGACCAAACTCGTCGTGAATCCCTACCGCCCCAACCGCCTCGAGCCACGCGTCATCAAGCGGCGGCCCAAGACATACCCACGAATGACAAAACCACGCAAACAATTGAAGAAAGAACTGAATGGTTAATGACTTACGAAAATGTTAATGCCATTCGGGACAGGTCCATATTGGCGCGATGAGTCGAGTGGCATAAATTCCATTCATGCCTCGAGCCGCTAGAATTTGTACCGGGTGGATTGGTTGGCCACGTCTTAAAGCGAGGCGTTCGGATATGGACCTGTCCCCTTTTATTCTTCTTTTATTCTTCCAACGGAGCGACCTTGCGCGAGCCGCATTCGGCGTCGATGCCACGGGCGGTGCAAGGCAAATAACCGACGACGGCCATGTCATCGGTTCATTTACCGACTGCCTCGGTGAGAAGTCCAAAAGGGTGTATTTCTATCGCATTGAATCTTACGAATTTGACTATCTATCACGGGAGTTGAAACAATGAGACTTCACCGACGCACTATTACTTTCGCCACGCTCGTTATTCCAACGATAGCGATACTCTCTGCGTTCCAAACGACGCCGGGCACGGCTCGTGCGGAGCCGAGCCGTGCCTCCGACAAGCAGCTCAACGACCGGCGTCTTGGCAAACTGCGTACGACCGACGACAGCGAGTTTCCAATGCGGCGGGTCTCAATCGCTGATGATTGGCCGGCACGTCGCAACGAAATCCGCACGCGAATCCTCGTCTCTGCCGGCCTACACCCACTGCCGCAGCGCTCGCCGCTGAACTCGATCATCCACGGCAGGGTCGAACGGGAAGATTACACCGTCGAACGAGTTATCTTCGAGTCGTTCCCGGGGCACTACGTCAGCGGATCGCTCTATCGTCCAAAATCGTCGGCAGGCAGCAAACTCCCTGCCGTGCTCAACCCGCACGGGCACTGGGTCAACGGCCGCTTCCAGGACCATGGTCTTGAGTTGGTCCGCAGCGAAATTAACTCCGGCGCCGAGCGGTTCGAGGTTGGCGGACGCCACCTGATCCAAGCTCGCTGTGTGCAGCTCGCCCGTATGGGGTGTATCGCCTTTGTCTACGACATGGAGGGCTACGCCGATAACATACAACTTATAAATCATTGGCTGGAACCGCGTCGCGACGCTGCAGACAAGTCCGGTTACTTGTTGTTCTCACCCCAAGCCGAATTGCGAGGGCAAACGCTGTTCGGCTTGCAGACATGGAATTCAATTCGGGCACTTGATTTCATTTGCGCGCTCGACGACGTGGATACGAACCGCATTGGCATAACCGGCGAATCGGGTGGGGGCACACAATCAATGATTCTTGCGGCCATTGACGACCGAGTTGCCGCGGCAATGCCCGCCGTGATGGTTTCCACAGGCATGCAGGGCGGATGCACCTGCGAAAACGCATCGTACCTACGCATTAATCAAGGCAACGTAGACATTGCCGCCGCTATCGCGCCGCGACCGCTAGGACTTATCTGCGCTGACGACTGGACCAAAGACTTTGAAACGAAGGGACACCCCGACCTCAAATTGCTCTATGCGATGCTCAGGCGGCCCGACAAATACGAGGCTCATTTCCATCTAGAGTTTCCGCACAACTACAACTCGGTCAACCGCCACCATATGTACAGTTTCATGAACCGGCATCTCAAGCTCGGCCTACCCGAGCCGATCGTCGAGCGAGATTTCGTGCCGCTCGACGTAGCGACGGAGGCGTCAGTCTGGACCGCAATGCATCCGAAGCCGATCGGCAACAACATTGGCGAGGCGCATGAGCGCAAGCTGACCGCTGAATGGACAAAAGCGACGGATGCTGCGCTGAAAGACATGAGTGAAGCCGATCGCCTTCGCGTGATTGCTGAGGGGCTGACTACATTCCTTGGCAGGCTGCCAACCGAGGTCGGCTCCGTCAAATGGGAACAGACTAGCGAAATCGGTGTTGGCGATTCACTCATGATGACTGGCACTCTAAACGTGACAGATCACGGCGAACGGTTGCCAGCTTTACTTATTTATCCAAAGTGGAAATGGAATCGGCAAATCGTTGTGTGGATTGGCGATGCCGGCAAGAAATCGACGCTCAGCAGCGGGGCCCCAAATTCTTGGATTGCCGATTTGGTGAGCAAGGGCTACGCTGTGGCGTCGCTCGACATGTTCGGTCAGGGTGAGTTTATTGGCGAAGGCGGTAACGCAGTCGAATTCACGCGGATCATTTCCCAAAACAACGGAAACGAGCCCTACCGAAAGGCGGCTTGTTACACCTTCGGTTTCAATCCGCCGCTGATCGCTCAACGAGTACATGATGTGATGTCGCTGGTCGAGTTCCTCCGGCACGAGCAGCATAAACGAAAGGTCGAATGCATTCACCTTGTAGCGATTGGCGAGCAGGCGGGCGCCATCGGGCTCCTGGCTCGCTTCGCGCTCGGGGACCGCATCGAAAAAGCAGCGGTCAACATCAATGGGTTCAACTTCAAATACGTCGATCGTTTAGATCATCCGATGTTCCTTCCCGGCATACTTCGCTACGGCGGCATCGACGCGTTGTGGGAACTCAACCGGCCGCTGGGTATTGCCAAGAGTGATAGCCCCGCTGCCGCGTGTAGTGTCATTCACAAAAACTAGCGACGAGAATGATCCGGCTGGTTCTCATTTTCTGCTCGCGAAGTGGCTCGAACCGGAAATTCTAAAGCAGGGCTCAAAAATAACTTCCCCATTTCAGTAAAACCACAGAGCCACGGAGGACACTGAGGGAATTGGAATTAATTAGGCGAGCCGTAAGCAGACCACACGAGTGGGTGTGGTGCCCTCGCCCGGA
>CALMBE010000022.1 GCA_937860165.1 uncultured Planctomycetaceae bacterium | reverse complement strand
CCCCCCGCTCGCCTTGTCGCAAGAAAAACAGGCGAGCGGGGTGGCGTCAGCCCCCTGAATGATTTTCACCCCGCTATCCGTCCCGCCCCTGCTTCGACATTGCCGATTTATCCGTGGAAAACAGGGTCCTCCGAAACTTTATTCCGCTTCGATTAGAAATTCCTAACCGCTCGCCGTCAGGGGGCGGTATATTGGGGGCACGGCAGTTTGCCCACACCGCACGGATTCGTGGTTCCCAACATTATTCTCGCTGATGGGGTATCACGAATCATGTCTGTTGAAATCGCGTCGCCGGTGGCTGACCCAGTCAAATCCGATTGGTCGAATGTGCAATTCGAACCCGCGGCGACGAATCTCGATGGGTCCACCAGCAGGTTCCTCTGGAAGTACTCGCTGTCGTTCGTGGTGATGCACCTGATCGCGCTACTCGCATTTTGGCCGTGGCTGTTTAGCTGGTCCGGCGTGGCGATGTGTGTCCTTGGGGTCGCGGCGAGTCAGTTTGGGATCCCGATTTGTTATCACCGGCTACTCACCCACCGTAGTTTCAAGACTCCCAAGTGGCTGGAACGGACCTGGGTCGTCTGTGCCCTGTGTCAAGTACAAGACACGCCGGCCAAGTGGGTCGCCTGGCATCGCCAGCATCACCAACACTCCGATCGCGCGCACGATCCCCACTCACCGCTCGTAAATTTCTTTTGGTCGCACATGGGTTGGCTCATGTTCGGCACACCCAGCACGCACGATATATCGGCCTACCACATGTACGCCCGGGATATCTTGGCCGATCCCTTTTATATGTTTCTCGAAAAGCACCGCTCGGTGTGGATTTGGATTTTCCTGTTTCATGCGGCGATAATTCTGGCTTGCGGCGGGGCCTTGGGTTGGTATCTCACGGGTACGGAGTCGGGTGCCTGGCAACTGGGACTGAGCTGGCTGATCTGGGGGGTTGTGGTCCGCGTGGTTTATGTGTGGCACATCACTTGGTCGGTCAATTCGCTCTCGCACATGTTTGGTTACCGCAATTACGAAACCAAGGATGTCAGTCGCAATAATTGGTTTGTGGCGATGATCACCGGCGGCGAGGGTTGGCACAACAACCACCACCACGATCAACGGGCCGCGACGGTGCAGCATCAATGGTGGGAGCTCGATCCGAACTACTACATTATTCGCTTCTTCGAGAAGCTCGGCTTGGTAACCGATGTGGTGCTGCCCAGGCACGGCCCTGCGGCGGGCGAGGACTGAGCTTCGCAGTTGAGCCACGAGAGGGCACAAGCTAGGCGAGCGGGGCGGCGTCAGCCCCCTGCCGATCTTTCGCGCAGCTTACCCGCTACCATCACGGCACGCAGCGGTAAGCCTGGGTCGCTAGTTCAATCCGTTCCTTGCTCGGCTTGGTGCGAATCGAGATGTAGCCGACAATCTGGTTGTTCTCGAAACAGGGGAACACACTCGCCTTGACCCAATAGCCACGACCCGAGCGCGAGCGATTCAAGACATAGCCTTGCCAGAGTTTGCCTGCCTGAATGGTCGCCCACAAATCGGCAAAGGCCGTCTTGGGCATGTCGGGATGGCGAATGATGTTGTGCGGCTTGCCGGCCACCTCTTGCGGCGAATATTCGGCGATCTCGCAAAACGTATTGTTAGCGAACGTGATCATGCCCCGCTTGTCGGTCGCAGAGATCAAAATATCATCGGCCTCCAATTCATAGTGCGGTTCGAAACCAGTAAAACGCTTCGGCGCCGAGAAGGTACTTTTCTCGACCAGCGGCAGCAAGCGATCCAAGGGGTCCAACCCATCGGAAAAGACACCCTGGACGCGAAGCATTTCCAGCAAATAGGAAAACGTGCGGCCAATCGTTTTGACTTCCTGCATCTCGTTTTCCACCTGAGCCGAAGAATCTTCGACCGCCCGAAAATGGTGCATCGACTCTTCGACGCGATGACAAAACTGACTCATTTCTTGCTCGATGTTCGACGCGTTGTCTTGCGTGACTTGTACCGAGGCAATCGATTCCTTCATCGATGTTAGCGACCGGTTGACACAACTCGAAAGGTCTGAAATCGCTTCTCCGATTCGCACCAGCGATTCTTTGATTTCCTGATTGGCTTGTTTGGTGGTCGACGAAAGCTCCTTCACTTCGTGGGCGACCACAGCAAAGCCGCGTCCGGCGTCACCCGCTCGGGCGGCTTCGATGGTCGCATTCAGGGCGAGCAGTTTGGTTTGGTCGGCAATTTCGCTCACCGTACGGACCAGCTTGTCGATGGAGGAAAAATGGTCCTCGAGGGTCCGCATTTTATCGTTAACGGTTTGCAGTTCGTTGCTGCTCTCGGCAGACTTGTGAACGAGTGTGCCGACACAGCTTTCGATCGACTGCACATTCTCGCGTACAATCGACATGCGCCTGAGGATCTCAGCGAAACTTTCCGCGTTGTTATGGATGGCATCGATTTGGCTGTCGATCGACCGCGCGGAGGAATCAGCCACCAGGGCCAATTTCTTGCCAGCCGCTTGAATCAACGCATTTCGCAACGCTTCTTCATCGAAGCCCACAAGCGTCTGGCCTGCCTGGGCCTTGGCGTTGCGAAGTTCCGTGGCCGGGGTATCGGCTGTCAATGTACTCATGGTTCGTGCTCGAATGAATGACTGAGGGAAGGTCTTGTTTCTGTTCAAGTGAGAGGGCTTGGCGGCCTGGAGAGCAAAGCCGAGAACCTCTTTCAACAATACAAGATGAATCGTGCGCAGTGGAAAAATGCTGGAAGTTGCAGCCTCCTATTTCGTTCTGATTGTAAGGACAAAGGAGAGTGCGTTTCCGCGCGCTAGGGGTAAACAGCCCAAATTGTTTGCATAATCGCTGGCATATTCGTTAGTGGCGTTATCACCGATCAGTGCTGTTTGCCGCCGCCTGCGCTAAGGAACAATTCAAAAATAACTTCGGTATTTGTCGCTTCGGGCGACGAGAACAGTT
>CALMBE010000021.1 GCA_937860165.1 uncultured Planctomycetaceae bacterium | reverse complement strand
GGGCGAGGTGGCGGTGGGCGAGGTGGCGGTGGGCGAGGTGGTGGTGGGCGAGGTGGCGGTGGTGGCGGTGGTCGCTTCAACATCGCGTCTGAACAAATGACGCGAATCGACGTACCACTGGTGTGTCTGGACCACGGGCTCCGCGACCCTTCGTCTAATAAGCCTTACGAAATTCGCCCCATTGAGGACGTTGTGAGCGATCCTGCCGTGATCGAAATCATTGCCGCTTATGCCAGCGGCGAAATCGATCCGGCCGCTGCCCAAGCAGCCGTTTGGCACTTGAACAGTGAAAAGAGTTGGCAGGAACTGGCAGCGCAGCTAACGGGTACGATTCGCAATGTCGTACGTGAACCCTATTTTTCAAAAGAACAATTGGCCGCTGCGGTGGCAATCGTAAATGAGGCCAAGCTGGCGACTGCCGATGTTAAAGTCGAACCGCGGAACTGGAAACCAATTAGCAGGCGAAATGCCGAGGAGAAGGACGCGACGCCAGAACGACTGGATGTGTCGGGTTCCGAAAACATCGATTCCCCCGCGAGCGAAGCTGGGAAGTCCTAATCCCACTGCGCTGGATTTAACAAGGATGGAAGAAAGCCACGGAATTTCACGGATGAAGCACGGATGAATGGGAGTTATGCTTTTGGTGGTGGCAAGCTAAGTAGTCGCAGAAATTAAAAGCCCTAAATTTTTCTTGATTATCAGTGTTCAATCCGTGTTTCGTCCGTGGCTAAATTTATTCGACAAAGCTCTGTAGTCCATAGCGCGAGAATCAAGTAGCAATCACGCGGCTGCCTGGAAAGTTCTGCGCTCGGTTGCCAGCAGCCGCTGGATTTCTTGCTGGTACTCAATGAGTTGCGATTGCCGCTGCTTTTCGGCCAACTCGAACTGTTGGCCTTGAACATTGAGCTCCTCTTCCCGAACAATGAGTCGCGTTGCACACTCGTCGAGTTCGTGCTCGCGACGGGCTAGCCAATTCTCCAAATCAATTCGGTGGGCTTCCAGTCGCTTAAATTCGTCACTCAGCTCTGCACGAACGTGTTCCAGTTCTTTTCGACGATTGGACGCATCTTCGGCCATCAACCGAAAGTGGTCCGCCAATCGAAGCTTCAATTGCGAGATGGAGCGAGATAATGTGGCTGGAGCCAATACCCCTTGCAATTGCAACCACGTTTCTTCGGTGGCAAGGCGGATTTCTAGCACCTCGCGCTGTGCGGCACGGAGTTCTTCCTGCAATTGTTCGAGTGCTGCGAGTCGTTGATTGAGTTCGGCTTCGCGACGATCGAGTTCAAGTTCGCGCCGAGCAGTCTTCTGGTCATTCTCGTCGATCTGCTGGCTGATTTCCTTGCGCTGACGTAACAGGTTTTTTTCAAGAGCCAGTTCTTGGTTTTCAAGCTCATGCCGCCGCTGAGCCAAATGAGCTTGCTGTTCGGCCAGCAGAGATTCAGCTGCGTCGAGGTTTGTCGCGCGGAGGTCGAATTCGTTGGCCAATAATTGCAGATCGACCATCTTTTGTTCCGTGATACCAAGCCGCTCAAAGCGAGTGAGAGCGTTCTTGATTTCTTGTTCACGAAACCGAATCCGTCGATCTTGTTCGGTTGCATCGTTGAGTTTGAACTCCACTTCCTGCTGGATACGATTGAGCTCTGCACGGTGAAACTCCAGCTCACTGCTTCTTTCGCTGAGTTGCAACTCCCACTGGCGAAGTTCGTCGAGCCGTTTGGTCAGTTCAAGATCGGCCGCGTTTAGATTTCCAACTTTTTGATGCAATGAGACTTCACTGGTCGAAAGCGAGTCCATCTGCTTATAGATTTCGGCTTCGCGACTGTCGAGTTCGCGCTGTCGCGTCTCACAGGCTTGTCTTTCGACATCAAGTTCATCTTGGCGAGATTGGCAAAGCGCGGACTGCAATTCCAACTCATTGAGTTTGTTGTGGACTTCTTTTTGAGTCAGTTCCAGTTCAGCCTGTTGTCTCGCTAGTTGTTGCTCCCGCTGCTCCAATTGCAGGGACTTTTGGAGATGCGGCCCATGAATACCGCATTCTTCCGAGGGGAGCGAGTTTTCAGTCAATTCAGATTCGCGGTGATCGATGGCCTCTTCTCTCGAATCGAGTTCTCGTTCTCTCTCATCGAGCCAGAGCCGAGCACTTCGAATTCTACTTTCCAGCTCGGCCTCTTGGCCGTTGAGTGTCGATTCCCGATGGTCGAGTTCGGCTAGTCTGGTTTGAAGTCGCTCGGCAAGTTCGGTAGCGTGTCGTGCTACCGCTTCCACGGGGGTTCCCGAGGCAAATAACTGAGCAACTCCGAAATCGTCTTCCCCTTCTTCCTCTGAGAAGCCTGCGTTGGCAGCCAAACGCACAGGGGCAAGTCGTGGCACTTCACTTCTCTGAATAGGATGCGCTGCGTCGACACGCTTATCTCGCAGCGAGAGTGCCTCTTCAGGATTAGTCGTGGAATGTTCTGATTCAATCGACATGGAATCGAGGCCGAAGTTGAGGTAGTGGCCGGTAGAGTTTTTGCAATCGTTAAACTCTGCCTAACACGTCAATTCGGCACTTTGGAAGCAGAAGTTCAGTTTTGCAGACTAAATGGCTCATTCCGAGCGATGGCAGAGAAGAACTGCTAGCAGCAGAAAGCTGGCAACTGGGAAATCGAAAAGGAAATGGGAACATCAAAAAGCCGCAGCTATCGGTGATAGCTGCGGCCAAAAATTTCGTTGATCACGCCTCGACTAGGCCTTGGCCGAATCAATTGCTTCTTGCAGCCGTGTCTTGGGCTGAACTCCCACAAAGCGATCCACCACTTCGCCATTCTTGAAAACCATCAGTGTGGGGATGCTGTTGACACCATAGTTCTGGGCAGCGCGGGGTGCATCGTCGACATTCAGTTTGAACACCTTGGCCGACCCAGCATTTTCGCCAGCAAGCTGTTCGACCAAGGGAGCGATTTGCCGACAAGGGCCGCACCAGGGAGCCCAAAAATCGACCAATACCGGTTCGGCAGATTCCAGGACCTCTGCTTCAAAATTTGAATCGTTTATTTCCGTCAGCGCCATTTCACTTTCTCCTTAAAATCTCAGCCAAGAGTCCGGGACCGACCTAGAGAATCCGCGGACAGTTCCACGGCCACCTGGAGCACACACCTTGGCAAATTCTCGCTTGGGCAAATATCTGCTTACTTTGTCAGATAGGGGATTGGTGGATTATTGAACGTCTAAGGGTGCCTGTCAACAAAGCTACGCCCTGCATTGCCGAAAACCCAAGGATGCACGATACTTGGGGAACTCCCGAGGTGACAGTAGCCACCCGTGAAATTGGAACCACAACCCCCCTCAGATCCTCCCCTGAAATGCCCCTACCATGGTTCGAACCCCCAGCACCATGCTTCCCTTGGGAACCTTAGCTCCAGATTTTTCCTTGATAAACGTCGATGCTCAGACGGTATCGCGGGATGATTTCGCGGATACGGAAGCCTTGTTGGTAATGTTTATTTCAAACCATTGCCCCTATGTCAAACATGTCGCTAATGAGCTCGTCCGTCTCGGAAGCGACTATCTCCCCCGTGGCGTGGCCATGGTAGCCATCAACTCGAACGACGTCGCCAAATATCCGGCAGATTCCCCGGAGCAAATGGTTGCCGAAGCAGACGAACGAGGCTACCAGTTCCCCTATCTCTACGATGAAACGCAAGAAGTGGCCAAGGCGTATGGTGCCGCTTGTACGCCTGATTTTTTCCTCTTTGATCGAAATCGAGCGTTGGTTTATCGCGGCCAACTCGATTCGAGTCGCCCCGACAGTGGCATACCGGTCACAGGTGCCGATCTTCGGGCGGCCCTCGAGGCCGTATTGGCGGGTAGAGTCCCCAGTCCCGGCCAGCACCCTAGCCTGGGCTGCAATATCAAGTGGAAGCCCGGAAATGAACCGGATTACTTTGGCTGATGCAGAGGTTCGGTAAGGCATAACTCAAAAATAACTTCCCCATTTCAGAATAAACCGCAGAGCCACGGAGAAGGCAGAGAAGAGTAGCGCAAAAGTCATTAGTAAGTGGGAAGGTATTGTATATTCCTACAGTCCCAACTGAAGAACTGGATTCCCGCCTGCGCGGGTATGACAAGAGTTATGCGGGAATGACGGCAATCTTCCCCAGCCACTTATCGCTAGCCACTAGCCACTTATCTACTCCGTGCCCTCTGCGACTCCGCGGTGAATACTCAATCCCAGTCCGCACGAGAGGACAAGTGCCGAAGTTAATTTTGAATCGCTCCTAAATCGCCACTGTCACACACCGACAAACTCTGGCACGACCAACTCCGGAAGAATGCCCTGTTGATGGCCCATCGCCAGGAACAGTCTGAGGGCTTCTCTCCCCCGTGCTCCAAAATCGAGAGTCCAGTCGTTTACGTACATTCCCACGAATTTATCTGCTTGGCTGCGATCCAAATCCCGACCATAGCGCAGTGCGTAGTCGAGGGCTTCCTGGCGATGCTCGAGACCATATTCGATACTCTTGAGGAGCAGTTGCTGCACTTCTTCAATTGCGGTGGGACCAAGGTCCTTGCGAATACCATTGGCCCCTAAGGGAAGCGGGAGGTCCGTCAAATCTTTCCACCATTTGCCTAGATCCACGATAAGTCGCAACTTGCTTTCCGAATACGTAAGTTGTCCTTCATGAATAATAAGCCCCACGTCGATTGGTTGGCCTTGATAGTCACCCTGTAAGACGGCAGGGATAATTTCATCGAAAGGCACGACAATGTGTGCAAAATCGGTACCCAAACAAAGTCGGAGGGCGAGATATGCGCTGGTGAGTTTGCCGGGAATTGCAATCACTTTTCCAGCCAACTCTGTGACGGAGAGCGACTCTTTTCCTACGACCAGGGGTCCGTAGCCATCACCCATACTCGCACCGCAATTGCAGAGCAAATACTTTTCGTGGAGATAGGCATAGGCGTGAATGCTTAGCGCGGTTAGTTCCAGTTCGCCACGAAACGCACGTTGGTTGAGAGTTTCGATATCCACTAATTCATGAGTGAATTGGTAGGACCCCGTATCCACGCAGCCGTTGGTGAGGGCGTGGAACATGAACGCGTCGTCGGGATCGGGACTGTGTCCCACTCGGATTAGTTGCCAGGTAGTCGTGGCGTTCAAGCTGGGTTTCTCCGAAAGAAGTTTGCTTCCTAATTCCCTTTGATGATAGGGCGTCGAGAAGCGCGGAGTCAACCGGCAGGAAAACTAATCCGGGGCCGATCAATTATTCAAGCTGAGGGGTGGCCATGTTTGCTCGAAGATTCTCATGCCCACACTGGAGTACCAGCGCGGGCATGGCACCCCAAAGTGAAAATCTGATCGGTCCGAGACGGTTCCGGCTACCGCGAACCTCGCTTACGCTTCCAGTGACAGACTTTGATGCGCTGCCTGGGGAGCAAAAGCTATATGAGGAGTCGTCGGAACCGCACTAGGGCGGGAGGGGATTTCGTTTTTTTCGATGGCAAGCCGCCACGTGTCGCGCTGAAAATCTATGAGCTGGAGACAGCCCGCGAGCCGTTCGAGGTAGATCGGAAGAGCGTCGTGTAGGGAAAGAGTGTAGATCT
>CALMBE010000020.1 GCA_937860165.1 uncultured Planctomycetaceae bacterium | reverse complement strand
TTCTGGGGGATCACTGCGGATTTGTAGTTGCGAATCTGCACATCGGGCTGATCCTGCAGGCGGCCGAGATACTTCTGCGAAATCCGGCAATGGACAACGGTGCGATTCTCGACGTAGGTTCGACTGAGCACTTCCCCGTACTGGGCCAGGAATGCAAGGAGTTTTCCATTGCTCGCGTCGAGTTGAATTTCAAGATCGAGAAACTCCCGACTCAGGGCCTCGCTCACCGAGTTGGCCAGTCGCGAAACCCCTTCCCCAGTAACCGCACTCATCAGGATGGCATTAGGATAACGTGTTCGCAGGGCCTCGATCGAGAGTGTGTCGGAAACGCGATCCACTTGGTTGAGCACCAAGAGCGTGTCTTTTTCGTCGATATCCAATTCACGGAGCACCTCATACACCGAACTGATTTGGTCCATGGCCGCTGGATTGCTGGCGTCGGCCACGTGAATCAGCAAATCGGCCTGCCGAGCTTCTTCGAGGGTGGCCTTAAAACTGGCGACCAAATGATGGGGCAGATTGCGAATAAACCCGACCGTGTCGCTGAGCAACACTGGCCCCCAACCGGGGAGCTGCCACCGACGCGTCCGGGTGTCGAGCGTGGCGAACAACTTGTCCTCGGCCAGCACATTGGCGTCGGTCAAGCGGTTCATCAAGGTGCTTTTTCCCGCGTTGGTGTATCCAACGAGGGAAACTGTCATGCGATCACTGCGGGCGGCAACAGCGCGTTCTTTGCGTTTCTCGATGATTTTGAGGTCGTTGCGGAGGTCGTTGATTCGTTTTTCGACCAAGCGGCGGTCGGTTTCCAACTGCTTTTCACCAGGGCCACGCATGCCGACGCCCATTTTCATGCGCGACAAGTGGGTCCACATCCGCTTCAGCCGCGGCAACGAATACTCGAGCTGAGCAAGTTCGACCGCCAGCCGGGCTTCGTGAGTCTGGGCTCGCGAGGAAAAGATGTCCAGGATAATCTCGGTGCGATCTAAAACCTTCGCTTCAAATGCTTCTTCGAGATTGCGAATTTGGGCGGGCGAAAGCTCGTTGTCGAAGACGACCACGTCGGCATCGATGGCGTCGACGAATTGTTTGATCTCTTGGACCTTGCCTTGCCCGATGTAGGTCGCCGGGTCTGGATTGGGGCGGTTCTGAGTGACCCGCCCGACCACTTTGGCCCCTGCCGTTTCGACCAAGCCAGCTAATTCGTCCAGGGGGTCTACCGTGTGCCCATTCCCGCCATGTCCATTGCCAGCGGAAGCACCCCCGTTGCGAGTGGCTACCGACGGGCGATCACTGGCCAGATGCACTCCGACCAAAATAGCAGATTCGCTCTCGATACCAGATTCACGATCAACGGAACTCACCGGCTACTGTTCGCTCCTCGGGTGCGGTTTGGCAAAATACTTCCCTCCACGTGCATCACAGACCAGAAACGAGCGAACCAGGTTCGCCCACTTTATTATAGGTCGCGCACGAGCGAAATCAACCGGAGTAGGGGGAAGGGTGTAGGGGGCAGGGAGTAGGGAGAAAGGCGAATGATTTCCCCACTTACCACTCGCCACCCCCTACCACACATACTCAAGTCCCGCGTGGAAGCCGTGGTACAAGGCGTGGCCCCCGGTAGCGAGTGCCGCTGGTGTGACGGGTACGCTTGCGAATTGCGCGGAACTGAAGTTGTTCCCAACCAAGACCAGTTCATTGATATACATGACCTGGTAGCCGCCACGAACCGACCAACTCGGCAAGATATCGGCAACAAAGGATGCCCCGCCTTCCGCGACGAAGGCAACTTGATTGCCATCTTCAGCAGGTTGCAAGACCGAGCTTACGCTAGTCACGTTGCTATTCGAGTTGAACTTGAAGCGGTTGTTGTACACGCCGGCCTTCCCCTCGCATCCGAAACGAAGTCCTTGTCGTACGCCGATCCAACCATCCCCACCAAATTGAAACCCGACTAAATCGTTCTCGGAGTCCGTACCTAGGAATCCCGAGCCATTGAGTGCCTCGGCGGAGAATACTAAATCCTCGGTCATCCGCACGTAACGGGCTCCCAAGAGGTAAGTACCCGAGACACGGGGATTGTTCCCCACCCAGTACCTCCGGTAAGAAATTTCCGTGCTTTGCAGGTCAGAATCGTATTCCAGATTGTGGACTTGGGCCTGATCGAATTCATTGATAAAACCCGCCGGATTGAAACCGTATTGCGAGAAAATAGAAAACAACTGGTTGGGCATCATCGTCCCGACCTGCGTGGAAACTACCGATTGACGGAAATCGAGATCGTAGATTCCCGTGTAAGTGGCTTCGAGCACCGAGAGGGCTCCCAAGTCGTATCTCATCGCGACTCTCCAGCCCGCTTGGTAGTCCTCGTCCTGACCGCTCGGATCAAGAAATGGATTAATGGTTTGACCCACTGCTAGGCCGATGCCGTAGGAGGTAAATGCCGGTATTTCCGCTCCGAGCAGCGAATCGGGAGTGAGGAAAACCGTGTCCACCGCGACATCGAAGTAATGCGGGCCGATCTGGTCTTCGGTGTAGCCGCTGAAGTCGACTGCCATGGGGTCGCCATAGGCCCCCCCCATCGCGGAGCAACCTTCATAGCCCCCTGGGGGACAAGACTGGCAATAATTCGCCGGCATGACGATTTGGTTGCCGTGGGCATCGACAAATTGCCCGCCCGTTGCCGCGGCAGGTCCACCGGCTAGTGGCGAGGCCATGTTGGCAGGGATCTGTGAGGCGTAGTGCATATTTCCCCCCTGCCCGGCTGGCAACATGCCAGGCTGCATGTTCATCGCAGGAGGATAATAGCCTTGTTGCTGAGACCAGCAGGACTGCCGTCCCATTCCCAGAGTAACCAAGCCCACGGTCAGACAAATTGCGGCAAGACGAATTTTCATCGAAAAGATCCCCCCTACATTCCCTCGGCTGGGGCCGGATTTCCGACCGCCAGAGTTTGTGTTTCGGTGTGACCTGGGGTCACAGCGCGATAATCGTGTGCGATGAGTCGGCAGCGAGGCAGCCTCGCAGTGGACTGCGGGCCGTGGCGCTACTGTTAAGGGATATCGGACCGTCACAGGCGGAATAATCAGATTTTCCGTCACAGTCGGCAAAAATTGTCAGGGGGCTAGTTCGGCCGATAATAGAGAGCCCGCGAACCACGCGAAAAAGCGCGAATCGAAGACTCTTGAAAAACTTCAATAAAGCGATATTTGGCTTAATTCTAGACGCAATACTCGAAACTGTGAGTTTTCTTGCACCCGCATTTATTCGCGTTTTTTCGCGTGGTTCGCGGGCCATAATCTTCAGTATTTTAACTTAGAACCCCCGATTCAACGAATCGCCGGTCCCCGGGACCCCTCGTCCAACTTTTCCCAGATTTTCCCCCCATAACCCGCGTGGAACTTTCGCCCCAGCCGACTACTAGCTATGATCGACCTTAGGAAACAGACCTTCGCATTCGGGCCGGGCCAGGCCAGCGAGGGTGGAAATGGAGAAAATTTGACGACTTTACCGCTCACAACTAGTATGAATGCTGGCTAAAGGCGTTTTTCTAGTTGAACCGGTACTAACGACGATGCGAATCGTCTGCTGTGTCGTTGCTGGCAAAACGCCTGGAGTCGGGGGTCAGTCACACATTCGGTCAGGGGCTTTTTTTCTGTTCACTTGTTCAGTTGGCCATCTCTCGCGCGGTTAGTTCCCCGATAGCTTTCGGGCGAGCTAGCAGGTCTGCTAGCCATCAGCGAGTAAGGCCTTCTTGGCAAGTGTTCAGACGGAACATGGCAATATTGAGAAGAGGGTAACATCGTGCCACAGGCAAAATCACTTTTCAGCGGTTTTCTGTTTCGGGATTCGCGAGACAAGCGGCGCCCCGCTGGAGTTAGCCGCCGCCAAAAGCACCGGCGACTGCAAATCGAAACTCTCGAATCACGCCAGATGATGTCGGCCACACCCGTGAGCTACGACTACGATCTGGCCGACGTCGTGATGCGCGATTTGCTGATGGACTCGCAGGCTATCCGCTCACTCACCGATGCCTCCAACCTAACCCAATACAGCCCAGCCCAACTGGCGGCTGCTACGCAGTGGGTGGTCTTCGCGGACCTCGGCACAGATCTGAGCACGTTTGCTGCCGAAGGTGGTTTCTCGGTCACTTCTGCTACCGAAATCGTTCCGGGCTCCTTCGTGGTTACGGTTGGCGCAGGTGGGTCCGACGGGCTGATTGTCGCACTTTCGGGGGAAAGTGCGATCGACTACTTCTATCCGCTTGTGCCCTTTGGAATTGAAGCCTATTCGATTACCAACGACCCGTTCCTGGAACGACAGTGGCACTTGGTGAATTATGGCCAAGAAGTTGGCAATCCTAATTTTGGTTTTGAATTTGGCACGGTCGACGAAGACATCAATATTGAAAAAGCCTGGGATAGCTATACGGGCAGTGGTGTAATCATTGCCATTGTCGATTCTGGTGTGCAACTCGATCACCCCGACTTGATGGATAATCTGCGCGAAGATTTGGGGCTTGACCTCGTCGATGGAGGAGTGGTTGCACCCGCATCCTTTGACAATCACGGAACTGCCGTGGCCGGTCTGGCTGCGGGGGTAGGCAATAATGGAATTGGCATCGCAGGCGTCGCGTACAACGCCGAGATCGCACCGATTCGGCTGTTCAACGAGAGTCCGGTTGGTTCATCAGCACCCACCGACCTCATGGTCGCGCAGGCCCTGCTGCACCAATTCCAGGTGATCGACGTCTACAACCATAGCTGGGGATTCGGGCCTGTCCTCAACGATCAAGGCGTGGCCGAAAATCCCCGCGCGATCATCGACTTTGGCCCCCTCGCAACACTCGCCTTGCGGAATTCGGTGTTCTTCGGTCGCGGTGGCCTGGGGAGTATCCATGTCTTTGCCGCCGGAAATGAAGCTGGGATTCGAGACAGCGGTAACAACAGTGGGCAAGTCAATTCTCGCTACACGATCGCCGTAGGGGGGGTCATCCACGATGGTACGGAAGCCGGCGTTTCGGAGGGTGGCGCAGCAGTGCTCGTGGTGGCACCTACTGGCTCGAATCCTGAGACGATCATTCGCGACGATGAACTGGGAAGCGGTATTACGACTACCGATCGCTCTGGCGATCTGGGTTACAACGAGGCAGCCATTAGCCAAGGTTTGGAAATCGACGCCGACTATCTGCAAGATACGGATTACACCTCACGCTTCAACGGCACTTCGGCTTCGGCCCCGATCGTCTCGGGGGTGATTGCCCTGATGCTCGAGGCCAATCCCAATCTGACCTATCGCGATGTCCAGCACATCTTGGTCCGCTCGGCCCGCCAGAACAAGCCGGAAGACAATAGTTGGATTACGAATATCAACGAGTTCTTCGCCGATCCGGCCGCGATCGTCGATCGGCGCATCGATCAGGTGGCAGGGCAACCCGACGGCCTCGAACGCCGACGGCGCCTGCGCGAGGGCCGGCCCGGCGCCAGCGACGAGTGCCGCGAGGGCCAGCGAGACTGCGATGCGGGTCATGGTCAAGCCTCCGTGGGCGGAGGAAAGCCGGCACGCTCTCCCTTCGCGCGGCGCAGAGTAG
>CALMBE010000019.1 GCA_937860165.1 uncultured Planctomycetaceae bacterium | reverse complement strand
AGATCGGCCAGACAGCGATAGTCGTAAAGCAAAGTCGTTTTGCCAACGACGCAAACGATCACTTCTCTTCCGTCCTTTTCGTCTTTATACATCTCGTAATCAGACGAAAGCGGAGGCGTCTTAAGTCTCCATGGATCTTCTTTTGTTCCTTTCTCGACGGTCATATCGGTTTCTCCCACGATCTGATTACTTATCGATTAGATTATGCACCAGTTTTCTTATCACTGGAACAAGTTCCAATTCAAAACACTCATTTTTCTTCTGCCAGAAAGGTGTTTCGCAGCGACGGTTGCATCAACGGTAAGTACCTGGGCAGGAAGTGCCGGTAATTTCGTATGTTTTCGGTCAGAGTCGGCTTAAAGCGGTCGCTGAGATAATATTTTTGCCAATATTGTCCGATCAGCAGCGTCAGCCGCTCGCGCATTTCCTTGAGCGTTGGCTGGACCGGCTTGGCGCCGACAATGCCTTCGATGCCGATTTCGGTGCTCGACTCCTCGGCGGCAAACAGTATCTCGTTCAACCGCTCGCCCGGACGGATGCCGGTGAAGACGATCTCTATGTCGCGGCCGGGCTCGAGTCCGCTGAGCCGGATGATGTTCTCGGCCAGTTCGACGATCCGCACCGGCTGGCCCATGTTGAGCACATAGACCGAGACGTCATTGCGTTCCGGCGCCAGCGCATGACTTGCCGCGGTGACGACAAGGTCGCAGGCCTCACGGATGGTCATGAAATAGCGAATGATGTCCGGGTGGGTGACGGTGACCGGGCCGCCGCGCGCGATCTGCTCGCGGAAGAGGGCATTGCCTTCGCCGCGCAGCTGGTCTGCCTCTTTATCCGCAGCAGCCAGCACCCTCTTGGATTCCGCCTCGGCATGAGCCGACCGCGTTTTGGTAATAAATTGGGCCTGAGCTTCGTTCTCCGCGGCAGCCTTCATGTTATTCGTCGCCACTACTTGGGCCATCGACCGCATGATCGCTTCGTCGAACGAGATGTCATTGACCTGGAGATTAATCAAGTGGAAACCCCACTCCTTGAGCTCTTCATCGATATGCGATTTTACTTCCAATACTATTTCTCGCCTGAGTGACAAGACTTCATTCTGTCGCCGCGTCGCCACGAATGACCGAATCGATCCCTCGATGCTGCGAATCAAGGCTTGCATGAAGCTGCGATCATCGATGAATTTGAACGCCGCCCGCTGGATCGTTTCCGCTTCGCCATTCTCCACGGCATAGAGAATAAGTGCCTTGAAATTGACATTGGCCTGATCGCTCGTGATCGCTGAAAACTCCAACTCCACAGAGCGATTTTGCAGGGATATCCGCTTGAATATCGACTCCACCAGGGGAAAGCGGAAGTTCAATCCCGGGCGCAAGATGCGGAACGATTTACCGAACAGCACGGTCACACCCACGGTCCCCTGGCGGATGACAGTGGTGCTCAGTGCCACCAGCACGATTACAGCAAGTGCAATGTAAAGATAGAGATAGTCCATAGTGTTTGCCTTTCAAAAGTGATAACAAATTGGTGTGTTTATGCGGGAAATTCCGAGGAATGATGCTCGAGGATGTACCAGCCTGTGGCCTCCTTCTTGCATACGAAGGAATAACGGGCCGGAACCTCCATGGGATTCCCCTTCCGGCAATAGGAAAACCTGTAAGAGCCCGACTTGATATAGATATCCTTGTATTGCCGAGTTTCCCCCGAGTCGAAATGCACCTTGAGTGCATCGAGTTCGAATAAGTGGTCAAAGTACTTTTTAATGGGGACGTGACCCGAGCGGAGCTCTTTGGCAAAAGTGCCCCACAAGAGCCCGTTGACATCGTAAGTACTCACGACGCTCAGCAAGTTCCGATGGTTGATCCCTTGGGCCCAGTCCTCAATGAACTGATCGAGACTTTTGTGTGCAGAGCTGGCGTGCTGCACGCTGCTGTAACGTAGCCCCCCTGTGACCGGATCGCGGTTGACATCCATCGTCTCGGTGGCGTGGGGATGGATTTCATCTCCAAACACTCGGATAAATTTTCCCAGGATCTCCAATAAGGGAAGTTTGCTGTGCTTGTAAATCACATACGTGATAAAGCAGTGAACTCCAATCGCGATCAACAGTCCTTCAAAGATTCCTAGTTTGAACACCAGGATCGAACAAAACAGGGCCAATCCGAATTCGTATTTCCCAAATTCGGCCACATGGTAGAGCCCGGCAATCATCTTCCATCCGGTGAAAATCATGAGGACCGCTAGGGCGAATTCTGGGAGATTCGTGAGCAACTGGGGAAAGGCCAAGACAACCCCCAGTATGGCGGCCACGAATAGATTCGAGGTCTTAGTGAGGGCCCCCGCCATGCGGTTGGTCGAGCTCTTGGCCAAGCCATCGAGATTCGTCATCCCTCCGAAAAAGCTGGAAATCACGTTGGCAATCCAAATAGCCATCAGGCTGTTATTGGAATCCGATTTGCGATTAAGCGGGTCGATCTTCTCAATGGCGGCATTGCTCATCACCTGTTCGATGACATCGATCACAGCCACCATGGCTGCAAATAGAATCATTTCCCCATGGACCCAGGGCGATAGGGACTGCCAATCGGGAAACGGCCAGCCAAAGTGAATTGGCACATGATCGATATGCAGCATCTGAAACGGCAAATAGAAGCTCAGAATTACACTTCCTCCAATCACCGTGAGATAGGGGATCGCTGGATTAGTGTCTTTGAAACGCTTGTAGAGATAAATAAACAAACCAAAGGTAACTACTGAGCAGAACACGACCCCCAGTCGTTCAGGGGTCCAGTAGGTTGGCCCTTCGTGGACCGTTTCGTAGGTGTAGGGGAGGAATTTAAGCGCGATTTTTAGCCCGACCCCCGCCAAGAGCCCTTCGATCAGGAAACTGGGGACTGCTTTGAGAATGTAGGTTTCGAGGCGATATCGCCAAATCAACAATTGCAGGGTCGAGGTGAGAAATACAATCCAGGACATGTTAGCCATGCCGAATTGCTGGACGCCCATGGCCAGGACTGGGGCCAAACCTGCGGCAATGCCCGGCACGCCGATGTGATTTCCGGGGCGAACCAGGTAAGTCAAATAACTGACAAGGCATGCCATGATGACCGTAGCCAAACCCACCTGAATGGGGTAGTCGGACATCAAACAGATTCCCACCGTCAAGGGGATCGCCACTAGTCCGGTAACCATTCCCGCCAGGGCGTCGCGGCGGAGGGTTTGCAGGGAAGTTCCGGTGGTGAAATCGGTATGCGTATCAGATGCATTCCAAAATCCATCCGACATATTCAAGGGTAAGGTCCCTGGATAAAGCGTGCTTTCTAGAGTACGTATTTCGCTCATGGGAATATCTCCAAGAGAACCCACCGCGTAGAGCGTATCCCGTTAGCCCTAGAAACAGGGGATACCGCGCACACAGACAGGCAAGAAAACGGGGTGGGAAAGAAAAACCAGTTAGCTAGATCAAAACTGGTGGGGCCCTGCCTGAGAAAGCATGAGAAAACTCAGTAAGTGAGTCACCACAGGTGACTTCCAAGACTGAGACATACGGCGAATCGACAAACAGTTCGGTATGCGAACGAGGACCAAGAGACTCCTCGGAAGATTCTTCCTTTTCCTCACAGACGTCGGCTGTGAGGTCGAGCCTCGAATCCGACGGATCAAGGGAACAAACGGAAACCGCCGATTCGGGTACGAAATCTAAATCCTGCCACGCTGGTTCCAACGCGCATAAACCAAAAGCCAATAGCTGGCATTGAGCCAGGAGGCTGGTAAGAAGCACAGAAAAAACGAGGAATTGGCGTTTCATAGGTTCAAAACATTCTTAGCTTAATTATCGATTCGTGCAAGGCGAAAGGTTCAATCAACCTATCTTTATGCACTCTTCGCTCGGCGCTGGATAATTGGCTACTCCGGAGCGATAAGTGAAGGAAGTGTATTCCTCAAGTCCTTACACCCTATAGTGTTGCAGTGATTCTCCTGGGGGCTTGCAGCAACCGCAAAGCATAGTCTGGATGTGATCCCAACTCGCCAGCATGCGGGAACTAGCCAGGGGAAAACAACTATCTTACACCCCCTACAATCCGTTCTCTCAACGCGATTGGAGAAACTTTCTAAAGTCGGACCCCCAATTGAATCGAAACTAACCTTCGGAAGGATTGTTCTGATTCGAGCTAACAGATGCTTCGAGTTGGAATGGTTCACGCAGGGGGGAGCCTGCCACTTTGGGATACGCCACCGCTTCGGCGGTAGCGCCCACCCACCACGCTAGCGGTGCGCTCTCTCTAAGAACGTGTGTTCGAGTCCTGCGGACTAAGGTTGGAAGGAGCGCGAGTCGTGACTTGGAATGTCTGTTCACTACAGTTTCCATTTTAACGATTTTCGCCAATCTTCCAGTGCTTGCATTGCCGATGGAGTAATCATGACGGTGAGGATCAGAAGGACCTGAACCGATCCACCATGTGAATTATCCGTATCCCCGACCCAGGAGTGCGGTGTGAAATTAGGAAGTGGCTTCAGGGAAGCCTAGCCGAAAAAAAACGCACTACACCAGGGATACAAAGCTAGCGGGCGGGTGCCCCTAGCTGAACCAGCGAAACGCGAGAATATTTGGAGTACCCGTGATGAAGGTCTTTACAACTGGTCAGGTCGCTAAGATCTGCAAAGTGGCCCCGCGCACGGTCAGCAAATGGTTTGACTCAGGGCGTCTCAAAGGCTATCGAATTCCCGGTTCCCAAGATCGGCGGATTCCCCGCGAATATCTGATCCGCTTCCTCAAAGAGCATGGTATGCCTTTAGGGGATTTGGAAGATGAAGCGATGGCCAAGGTCCTGATCGTCGCTCAAGACCAAGTGCTGATCGAAAACCTCAAACGTGAACTGCCTGCGGAGAGAGCTTTCCGCACGTCGACTGCTGCAAGTGGGTTCGAAGCCGGTATTCAGGCTGAGAGCTTCCACCCCGACTGCATCATCGTCGATTTCTCGATCGGACAGGTCGAGGCACTTCAAATCTGCCAGAATCTGCGTCGCAGCAGCGACTTTGCCGATACGATCTTGATCGCCTTGCTGCCCGACGACGGCACCACCGCGAGCTTTGATCGGTCGAGCATCAATGAGACGTTCAAGAAGCCTTTCGACGCCGCTCTGCTGGCCGAAAGACTTCGCACGCTCATCGGTGCCAAGAAAGAGTTGGTGTAGTAGTCAGTGGTCAGTTGTTAACAGTTCAATCTTCAACGGACCACGGACACAGAACTACGGACTATTTGAGAACAAAAACCGTCGGTAAAAGTCGTTTCGCTGACGGATTACATAGAATAGGGGCTGTTGAAAGAGTCAACTGCCGGGCGACTGGGAAACTCCCGAACGGCCGCCCTCACCCCGATCAAGGACCTCGCTGCCAGAACTGGCAGCGAGGTTTTTTTGTTCGCTGGACCAGCTTAGCCGGACCGCCACGCGGTCCGGGAGGCACTCTTATTTTGACCCCGTCCACCGCA
>CALMBE010000018.1 GCA_937860165.1 uncultured Planctomycetaceae bacterium | reverse complement strand
CTGCTCCATCTGCACTGGGCTACCTACCTGTTGATCTTCGCCGGGTGGCACGAGCTGGTTCTCAACTGGTTTCGGGCCGAGGGAAAGCACTCCGTGTGCCTCGTCGAGGGTTTCAGCAACAAACCGAAACTGATCACCAGAAAATCCTACGGCTTTCGCACCCAAGAAGCCTACGAAACCGTCCTCTATCACAACCTCGGGGCACTGCCCAAGCTAACATTTACCCATGAATTCCTCTGACGAGGGCAGAAATAAGAGCAGAACGCTATTCCCACCTCACGAGCCGATGACTTAGAATGGACTGAAGAAACCTGTATAATCTGCATTTTTTATGGTTGAATTCACCATCACGGGCGAAGCACTTTGGACGCGCATGGAGCGGGCGGTGGAAAAAGTAAACCAACGCTTGCGCAATACGGTTCAGATTCTGGAAACTGCCCAGATTCCCTATGCGGTTGTGGGCGGTCATGCCGTCCGGGCGTGGGTCGCCCAGGTCGATGAAGCAGCCCTGCGGACCACCCAAGATGTAGATATCCTCATTCGTCCCGCAGACCTGCCCGCTTTGATTGATGTCATGAGCGCAGCCGGACTTCAGCATCGTCAATCGATGGGCGCTGATATGTTCGTTGAACATGCAGAATCCTCGGCAAGAGATGCGGTCCATATTTTGTTGACGGGACAATCGGTAAAGGATGGAGAGCCTTACCCCGATGTTGAGCCATCCACTCGAACGGAAAGTTTTAGTACGCTTCCTTTTGAAACACTGATCCGCATGAAGTTGGATGCGTTTCGTCTTAAGGATCAAGTTCACCTTCAAGATATGATTTCACTCGGAATGATCGACGAGTCTTGGAAAAGTCGACTGGGTGAAAAACTGGGAGACCGACTTCAGAAATTGCTCGATACTCCAGAAGGTTGATCCTGGAGGAAGTGGTTGCTAGCAGTCCCTCCAGGAATTTCAAACAGGAGTGGGGCCCGGAAAAGGTCAGGAACCGTTTTCACGGTCTACCCTCGCTTCGTAGTTGCCATCCTTCTCGAAGTTGATCATCCGCAAGGTTCAGGACGTGAACACTTACCCACGTTCAGCGGTTCGATTCGGCGTCCCATGCCCCTTAATCTAACCTGATTTTCTCGCTACCGGCGATAACCCGTTACTGACACATAGTCCAGCGTAGTTTCGGCAACTGCTTCGTGCTATCCTACCCTTCATGCTCGAAGACCTGCTCCATTTGCACTGGGCTACCTACCTGTTGATCTTCGCCCACTTGGCGATTCAGTCTCTGCTCGCATTTCGAGTGGTGATGCGGCGGCGGCCCGTGGGGGAAACCTTGGCGTGGGTACTTATCGTGTTTGGTTTTCCCGTGGCGGGACCTTTGGCTTATTTGCTCTTGGGCGAACTGCGACTGGGACAACGCCGGGCCCAACGGTTTGAACAATTATTCACTCCCGTCCGCGACTGGCTGCAACAGTTGGAAGATCGGTTCGAAGATACTCGACTCAATCTGTCCACTTCTTGCCAGCAACTTTCGCAACTTGCCGAGCGAACGCTTCGGATTCCGACTCTCCCGGGTAATCAACTCGAGCTCGTCGACTCCTGGGAAAAATCTTTCCATCGCATCATCGCCGATATCGATGCCGCTCAAAGCACTTGCCACCTTGAATTCTACATCTGGCACCTGGGGGGCGAAGCCGATCGCGTGGCCGAGGCACTTTTGCATGCTCGACAAAGAAATGTGACTTGCCGAGTTTTGGTCGATGCCCTGGGTAGCCGCAAGTTTCTCGGTAGTGCCCTCGCAGAAAAGCTGCGTACTGCCGGGGTCGAGCTCCAAGCAGCCATGACGGGTGGACTGTTGCGACTTCCCTTTGTGCGGTTCGATATTCGGATGCACCGCAAGATTGTGGTGATCGACGGTCGCGTGGCCTACACGGGAAGTCTTAATTTGGTGGATCCGCGCCACTTCAAAAAAGATGCCGGAGTCGGCCAGTGGGTCGACGCGATGGTGCGCATCGAAGGGCCCGCCGTGGAACCGTTGGCGATTACTTTTTTGGCGGACTGGTATGTGGAAACCAGCGCCGAACTGACCGAACTTCGACAGTCGGGCGATGCCCGGCCTCAACCCAAGCTGGCCGAAGCTGCGGTGCAAGTGCTCCCATCGGGTCCCGCTTTCGCCAGCGGTGCGATCGAACAAATTTTAGTCATGGCGATCTATGCGGCCCGCGAAGAAGTGGTGCTGACGACGCCTTATTTCGTACCGAACGAATCGCTTCTGATGTCGCTCGCAACCGCTGCCGGGCGAGGTGTCAAAGTAATCTTGATCGTCCCATCTCGAGTGGACTCGCTCTTGGTTCGGTATGCGAGCCAAGCCTTTAAGGGGGACTTGTTGCAAGCCGGTGTCAGGATCGCTAATTTCGGCGCGGGATTACTTCACACTAAGAGTGTCACCATCGATGGCCAGTTCAGTTTGTTCGGTACTGTGAATTTGGACCCCCGGAGTTTCCGTGTAAACTTCGAGATCTCGTTGGCTGTTTACGATGATAGTTTCACGTCGCAATTGCGAACACTTCAGCAACGCTACATTGATCAATCAGAGTTAATGGATCCCGTCGCGTGGGAAACCCGTTCTGCGGGGACCAGGATCGCCGAAAACTTGGCCAGACTGGCAGGCCCCTTGTTGTAAAGGGGCAATACGGCAAGTTCAGAAGCTAGAGAACTCTAGAACCAGTTTCAAAACTGTTCCGCGTCATCCCCGCGCAGGCGGGGATCCAGGGCGACTCGGTCATAGCAGAATTACTAGATTCCCGCCTGCGCGGGAATGACGGTTTTGAAACCGGCTCTAGTCAGCTGTCACCAGTGGACGCAAACAAATTCTCGTTTTTTTGATCCTTCTCCAAATATGAGAGAAATGTTTTGCATCGGTGGAAGCCAGAGGCTAGATTAGAGACTCGGCTTGATCCTGGTAAGCTGCGCCGCTTGTCGAATCCTCCTGGAGCATCGTTTTGAATCGCTGGGCACTATTTATCATCGCGAATATCGTGCTGCTGACTCCGACACGAGGAGCAGTCGAGACGCTTTTCATCTCGGGCGACAACGTGATGGCACTTCCTGGGGCGAAGTTTTTCACCTTCGAATGGGCCGACATCAATGCCTCGGGTGACGCCGTCTTCTCGGCGGACTTGCAGCCGGGCGTGGGGGGAGTAACCTTCGCCAACGATACCACAATTTTCAAACTCACAGGCACTTCCCTGGAACTGCTCGCCCGCGAATCCAGTGGGCCCGTGCCTGGTGTGTCTGGTGCCGAGTTCGCATCTTTTCTGGAGGTCGCGCTCGATGACTCTGGGAATGCGCTGCTGCGGGCTCCCTTAACCGTGGGAGTAGGTGGGGTTACCAGTTTCAACAATCAAGGCGTTTGGAAATTCTCCTCCGGGGGAAATGTGCTGCTGGCCCGAACTGGCAGCGGACAGGTCCCCGATCTTGTCGGGGCCAGTTTTGATTCCATCCCCACTCCACTCCGCAGCAGCACCTCTGGGGACTTGGTTTTGGAGGGCATGGTCTCGGGGGCAGGAATTAACTCAACCAATAATTTCGGAGTCTGGAAGTTTCAGAGTGGTGGTTCCTCGCTCCTAGTGCAAGAAACCGTTTCGACCGTCCCTGGTATTCCCGCGGCTGTATTCGAATCGTTCGCTGCTCCAGTCACTAATAATCTCGATCAAGTTGCCGTGAAGGCAATTCTCAAAACAGTTTCCGGAGTAACCACCGCCAACCGTACTGGAATCTGGCAGTACGACGGCACCTCGGGCACGCTGCTGGCCCGCACCGGTGTGGGGGGAGTGCCGGGAGTCGTGGGCGCGAGCTTTCAAACTTTAGATGCCCCTCTCATCAGCAATTCGGGCGCGGTGGCTTTTCACGCCACACTCAGCACGGGTGCGTCCGGATTGTGGAAATCGACACTCGGCACCGCGAGCTTGAAGGCAATCACCAGCGAGTTGAATGTACCCGATGTGGCCGGCGCCAGCTTTGCGAATTTCGGTTCCCTACTCTTGAGCGACTCGGGACAGTTGGTCACCCTGGCAAACTTAACCGTAGGTTCCGCGGGGGTCACTTCCACCAATAGCCAGGGACTCTGGGCACTGGGTGGCACGGCACCCGATCGCTTGCTTTTACGCCAAGGCTCTGCGGGGGTTCCTGGAATCGCTAGTGCAAACTTCGCTGACGTCCTCCATTATTCGGTGGGCCCCACTGGCGACGTATTGGTTCTCGCTTCTCTAGAAGTAGGCCCCGGCGGAGTCACCGCCAGTGACAACCTTGGTCTCTGGTTGCTGCCTGCGGTGGGACAGTCCCAACTCCTGTTGCGATCAGGAATGCAACTCGCGGGTCAAACGATCACCGACATTGCACTTTCCGCCTCCGCTCCGACAACCTTCCCCGATGCGCTCCCCGGTCGGCTCAACAGCCAGGGTCAATTCTTCTTCAATGCCACATTCACCAGCGGCGCGATGGGACTCTTTCGTTACAATCCCGAGCCTTCCGCGACCGGCGACTTCGATGAAGATGGCGATGTCGATGGGCGGGACTTGCTCGTTTGGCAACGCGATCCTGAGGTCGGCGACTTGGCAACCTGGCAAGCCAAGTACGGCAACGGCGTGGGAGCCGTGTCGTCCTCGACCCCGGCCACTACCGCCGTGCCCGAGCCGCATACCCTGGGATTGCTAGGAGTATTATTTGCTAAACTCTGGTTTACGCGACGGCCTGCTACGCATGAAAGGTAAGCTATGAAACTCGCTTATGATTCTCAGACCGACGCGGCTTACGTCAAATTATGTGACGCTGAAGTCGCTGATTCTGAAGAAGTCCGCCCCGGTCTCGTTGTAGATTACGATGCACAGGATCGTGTGATCGGCATCGAAATCCTCCACGTCCGCAAAGAGCGCCCGGACATCGATCTCAATCAACTTGTCTTAGAGCAAGTCTAGAGATCTATCCTAAAGCTCATCTTTGGATTCGACTTAACGAATCATCGACTGAGCGCCGTCGTATTCAATACCAAAAAGCTTCATTCACATAAGCACCCCAGAGCGTCGATAATCAGAGAGTCCCCATCCCCTCTCTGGAAATGCGATGATTTCTCGACGCGGAGCCCTGGTTGCCGGTGCGGCTTTTTTCTCGGCGGCTTGGCCAACGTCGCCCGCGATGGGACGTTCTACCCACACCTGCCGTGATCGACTGGTGCGGCTCAAAGGTGGCCGAGTGCTGAGCTACCGCGAGTATGGCAACCCGGCAGGCCCCTTGGTGCTGTATTTTCATGGCACGCCTGGTTCCCGGTTTGAGGCGGGGCTGATCGAAGACGATGCCTGCTGTGCTGGGGTCCGCTTGGTTTCAATCGACCGACCGGGGATGGGGTGTTCCACGTATGACGCCTGTCGACGGATTCTCGATTGGCCGTGCGATGCCGTCGAGCTTGCCGACACCTTGGGTGGCTGCGGTTCGCCCTTTGGCATCCTGGCCCTTTCGGGTGGGGCTCCGTATGCAGCGGCCTGCGCACTGCGGATTCCAGAGCGATTGACTCATGTGGCCATCGTGTCGGGCCACACCCCGCCAGATGCCCCTGGAGTTTGCCCAGGCAGCGAGGATAAAAAGATCGCACTCATTGCCAGGCACCAGCGTCTGGGCAATCTGGCCCTTGGATTGATCAGCCGTCGGCTTGATCGCAAGCCGGAGAAGGTAATCACCAAGGCCACGAGCTCCTGGACCGCCGCCGATCGGCAGTTAGTTCTGTGCAACCCCCGTCACCATCGCAACTTGATCGCAAATCTCGCAGCAGCCACCCACTGCGGACCACACGGAGCCGTGACCGACATCCATCTCCTGGGTTCCCCCTGGTGTTTTTCGTTGGGTGCGATTCAAGGGGTGAATGTGTCGATCTGGCAAGGTGGCTGCGACCCGATTGCCACTCCCTCGATGGGCCGCTATTTTCATCGCCACATCGCCGGGAGTGAATTGCGAATCGACCCGCACGCGGGGCACGTCACGATGTTCAAATGGCACGCCGCGGAAATTCTCGCGAGATTTGTTTTTTGGGGACGTCGCCCCTGCGCCTCGTCGAGTCGCGGCTAGCCACTAGCCACTAGCCACTAGCCACCTCCCTTCACGCCCGGGGGTGAAACTGATTGTGGACTTTTTCGAGTCGGGAGTGATCGACGTGGGTGTAGATTTGCGTCGTGGCGATGCTCGCGTGGCCGAGCAACTCTTGCACTTGCCGCAGGTCGGCACCTCCGGCCAAGAGGTGGGTGGCGAAACTGTGCCGCAGCGAGTGGGGGCTAATCTCCTGCGAAATCTTGGCGCGGACTGCATACTTTTTGATCAGCTCCCAAACCCGCTCGCGGCGGAGACCAGTCCCACGAGGGGAAAGTATCACCGCTGAACTAGCGGGTGCGCGCCGGACTGCCAAGCGGGGGCGTTCCTTCTCCAAATAACTTTCGACGGCTTGGATTGCCCGCCGCCCGAGCGGCACGATTCGCTGCTTGTCTCCCTTGCCATGACAAATCGCGTAGCGGTCGCCCAAGTGAAGGTCGCGCATCGCGAGTGACACCAACTCCGACACCCGACAACCCGTGGCATACAGCAGTTCCAGAATCGCGCGGTCTCGCAGCCACCAGGGATCGGATTTCTGCGGGGCGGTGAGCAACGCTTCGACCTGCGAAACCGAAAGCACTTGCGGTACTTTTTGCCACAGCTTTTGCGAGCCTAGGAGGTCGGCCTGATTGTCGACCAGGGCCCCTTCGAGCTGCATGTATCGAAAGAAGACTTTCAGCGAGGCCACATGCCGCACGACACTCTTGGGGGCGAGCGACTTCTCGGCTAGCCAGGCCGGGTATCCTGCCAACTGGCTCACGGCCAGGCCTTGGATTCTTCGACTTCCCAGCCACAAAAAAAAGCGGGCCAAGTCCCGTCGATAGGCTTCCACGGTGTTGGCAGCCAGGTGGCACTCGGTGCGGAGATAGTCGGTGAAATCCGATTGCCACTGGGTGGCTTGGCGGTCCTGCACCTCGCGGCGGGGCTTCAAGATTTTGCGTTGGGCTTTCATCTTTGAGCTTATCGACCATTCGACAGGACCACGCCGCATACCGGGGATTCAAGTGCCGGTTGATCTGGAACCGAATCACGAAACTACGGTATTCTGGCGGAAAATCAGGCAAAACCGCGCGCCCTAGAAATGCTAAACTTTGTGGATGGGACAAACTGTCCGCATTGTCCCGGTTAGCACTCTCATGGTTCTTCGACATTCATGCAAAACGTCATCATCGACAAGCCCTACAAGTTCGTGCCGCCGGTCTATGGCAAGTTTTGGCCCTGGGTGCTGCAGTTCTACTTGAGAAGGTATCTTCGCACACAGTTCGGCGTTTGTAGCGTCGAACCCCGCGATGTGCATTACCTGCAAGAATCGATCGACGCGGGCCACGGCGTGTTGATCGCTCCCAATCATTGCCGACTCTCCGACCCGCTCACTCTCGGCTATGTCTCGCGGATCGTCAAACGTGAAGTGCACGCAATGGCTTCATGGCACCTGTTTATGGAAGAGCCTTTCAAACGGTTTATCCTCCGCCGGATGGGGGCCTTCAGCGTTTACCGGGAAGGGGTCGACCGCAAAGCCATCGACACGGCCGTCGACATTCTCATCGACGGCCAACGACCGTTGGTGGTTTTTGCCGAAGGAGCCATCTCGCGGCACAACGATGTGTTGATGCCCATGATGGACGGCCCGTCGTTCATCGCCCGCACGGCTGCCAAACGCCGCGAGAAGCTGGGCACCCCGGGGGGCATCGTCGTGCATCCCGTGGCGATCCGTTATTTCTTCAAAGGGGACCTGCTGAAATCAGTGGCACCGGTGCTCGAAGAAATCGAATCGCATTTCTCCTGGTATTCGCAAGAAGACCGGCCACTCACGCGCCGCCTGCAACAGATCGGCCAGGCACTCCTGTCGCTCAAGGAAATCGAATACTTCGGCTTTGCCCGCACCGGGGATTTTTACGAACGGGTCGATTCGCTCATGGAAGATGTGCTCGTCAAGCTGGAGAAAGAATGGCAAATCAAGGAACGGGGCGACGGCGTGGTGGCCCGCGTGAAGGCCCTTCGCTCGGCGATCTTGCCCGGCATGGTTACCAACAATATCTCGCCCGAAGAACGCCGCCGGCGTTGGAAGCAACTCGCGTCGTGCTATTACGTGCAGCAGATGTCGCACTATCCCCGTAACTACGTCCGTAATTCGGAGAAAAACATTCCCGAGCACATTCTCGAAACAGTCGAGCGGTTTGAAGAAGATTTTACCGATCGCGTCAGAATTCACGGTCCGTTGCACGCGGTGGTGCAAGTGGGCCGCGCGATCCCCGTCGCCAGCCACCGTGACCGCAGCCAGAGCGAAGACCCCATCATGCTCGGCATCCGCACGCAGCTCACCGAGATGCTCACTAAGCTCTCGGCGGAATCGCCGAAGATTTAATCCGTAGTCGGAAAGTTAAACTCGACCCCAGCCGGAAGCAAGCCTGCTTCCGGGAATTCCCGGACCGCGTG
>CALMBE010000017.1 GCA_937860165.1 uncultured Planctomycetaceae bacterium | reverse complement strand
TTAGCGGTCCTGATACAGTCCTGTTTGTCCACGGTTGGAATATGCCCACCGGTGCTAATAATGATTGGAAGGCTGCTTTTGCTGAGACCATGTTCAAGCGGCTCTATTGGCAAGGTTTTCGTGGTGAGTTTGTGTCATTTGACTGGCCTACGTTTGCTAACGAAGAAGGCCCTGAATGGCCAATTTTCGGAGAAGGTGCTAACAATACTTATAATCCAAGCGATTTTCAGGCATATCGATCCGCGCAAGCCCTACGCAATATCCTGGAGGATTATCGAGACCCATCCAATTTGCAACCCGTACACCTACTAGCCCATAGTATGGGCAATATCGTGGCCGGTGAAGCACTTCGACAGTGGGCTGCTGACCCGAACACTGTTGACCCACTTGTGACCAATTATGTGGCCATGCAGGCCGCAGTCTCGGCTGGTGCCTACGGCGACAATGGAACAGATTCGCGCATCATAGGTCGCCCCGTCCCCGATCTATACCGATTCTGGCAGCATGGACGAGACGGTTTCAGCGACCCAGGGCTCGGTGTAACGCCCTACTTCAGTGGCATATCGTTTTCATGGGAGAACAGCGTCAACTACTATAATGAGCAGGACTTTGCGCTCGATCTGTGGGACATCAATAACTTCACAAAAGACTTATATTTGCAATCTTTTCTCTGGCCATACGATTATGAATTCGAGGCAGGGGACGGCGAGAACATCAACAACGATATTTTCACCCGCTTCCCCGACGTGGGGTCCAGTGTCGAGCTAGACTTGGCCCTTCCAAACGGGCGACCGGGACCGAATGCCTACGAAATCTTGGCGTTCTATTCTCAATCCGCTAGTCTTGCAGTCGGCACAAAGCCCGTTGGCATATTCGACCTAGACTTCGACCTTGAATCTCTTGGGATGCTCGGTGGGAGTGACATTCGTGCCAATCACTCTTACCAGTTCTACCACGATGCTTCGGAAACGTGGGATATCTATGTGAAACTTAAAAATGATTTGGGATTCGGTGCAACTTACGGCCTTAGTCCCATCGTGAGTTCAGTTACGACCGACGAGACGCTCCGTTTGCAAGAACGATTTGATGGCTGGTTCCTACCTCCATTAGAAGTCCCTGCTCCTAAAAGACGCTGCTACGTTGAGCCGCTCCCGGCGATTCTGGAGCCAGTTCGGCAAATGAACCGTCTTGCTGCAATCGATGCTTCTTTTGAACGAGTTGAGTCGCTGGATAATCTCATAATGGAGTTGCCTACGTCTTCGTATCGCGATGAATTTGAGTCATTGGAGATGGTCTTTGAATCATTGCAAGGCAATGCCATCAAATTATAAGGTCGGTATGGGCGCACATGATGTCTTTTTCGTTCTCGCGTTCCTATTTGCGGTCGCCACGATGGCAACCCTTATTGCCACCAAACGAATCAAAAACAGTTGGATTGTTTGGCTAACAGTTCCAGTTGTAGCCTTCCTGTGGTACTGGGTGCTTGTATTCGTCTACATGGGCTACTATTTTTGGCGGATAAACGACGTGCGTTAGCCCTCAAAGCCCTGCTACAACCGATACTGCCCGTATAGGTGTTATAACCCACACCTATGCGGGCTTTTCTTTTAGGTATTTCTTGCCTAGTCGCTTGAGTTTCCCTGAGCTATAGTCAATAGTTGTGTTCTAAAAATCTTTTGGCGGCGTACTTCTCGATACCGTAGACGAACGGTATTCCTTCCAATCGAGGTAGTGCGCAGCGTTGCTCAGCTACCACGCAAATCTGTTTCGCCGTAAACGAATTGGGTTGTCAAAAACCTTGGACAGTAGAATTAAGCACATAGGCCTTGTCCTGATTTCTGTGCTCTCCCCTCGGGAAAGGCGAGAACGACCCCGAACTGGATTCTTCATGGCTTGGATTCAAAGACACTTGCAACTGAAACCAAGGCCCCGGGGGTTTCATTTGGTGACCTCCGAGATACTCCAGGCGATTCCCGAAATCTCGGAAATTCGCGTGGGGCTTTGTCATTTATTCCTCCAGCACACCTCCGCCTCGCTCTCGATCAATGAAAATGCCGACAGCGATGTACCACTTGATCTGGAAAACAGCCTGTCCTCGATCGCGCCCGAGTCGTTTCCCTATCGGCACACGTGCGAAGGGCCCGACGATATGTCCGCACATGTTAAGTCGTCGCTCCTGGGGTGCACCTGCACCATACCCATCGAAGCCGGAAGATTGTGTCTTGGCACTTGGCAGGGTATCTATCTGTGCGAACATCGTAATCGAGGAGGGGGACGACGGCTGGTGGCAACCCTCTGGGGAGAATAATTTGCCCTTTGGGATATTTGAGGTAACTCAAGCTCAGAGGTGATGCACTTCCGCGTGAATGTAGACATCACCCTCGATAATCCGAGTGTCGACATTTGCCAACTTTATCGCAGAGGTCATCTCGGCCACGCCCTTCCCTGCAACCGGAGCGAGTGCTTCTTTTCCTCCCAGCACGCGGGGAGCAATGAACGCATGGATTTCGTCGACGGCCCCAAGGTCGAAAAACGAACCGAGAACTTCGCTCCCACCTTCTACAAGTATGTTCGTCATCCGCCGTTTCCCCAATTCCAAAAGCAATTGGTGAATCCGACTCAGTCGATCTGGCCCGGCCAGTCGCAGGATTTCGACACCTTGTTTTTCTAACATTTCGAGTCGCAATCCGTCGGCCTGTTCTCCCACGACTAACAGGACGGGAGCCTCGGCAATTGTGCGTACCAGATTGCTTTGAACCGATAATATTGCTTGGGAATCGAGTACGATGCGGGTGGCAATTCTCGGCCCAGCGGGCCGAGCAGTCAATGTGGGATCATCACTCGTTAAAGTTCCCCGACCGATGAGGATGGCATCCATTTGACCCCGCAAACGATGCACAATTTCCCTGGAGGATTCATTAGAAATCCACTGACTGCAGCCCGTGCGAGTTGCGATTTTTCCATCTAAGGTCATCGCCCATTTGGCCGAGACCCAGGGCATCCCTGTGGTGATCAATTTTTCAAACGGGGCAATTAACCTGCGATAGGCCTGTTGTTCCTCGGCTAGTTCTACTACTAGCCCTGCCGCGCGAAGCGTGGCAATCCCTTGGCCCGCCACATGTGGATTGGGGTCAAGACAACCGACAACAACTCGGGCAATGCCAGCCTTGATGATGGCTTCGGTGCAAGGGGGTGTCTGGCCATGATGGCAACAGGGCTCCAAGGTAACCACAAGATCGGCCCCCCGCGCTTGTTCAGCGGATTGCTGGAGTGCGATAACTTCGGCATGGGGGCCACCGAATTGCTGGTGCCAACCTTCCCCGACAATCTTTCCATTGCAGGCGATCGCACATCCGACCTGGGGGTTGGGTTCGACATACCCTTTTCCTTGTTGGGCCAACGCCAGCGCTCGGGACAGGTGCTGTTGGTCGATAAGAGAAAGCATGCCAGTCACCCACTAAATCACCTGATGGACCATGATTTAAGGCGTCCAGATTGTCGACTTCCCACTACTGGGAACAGCCTCAGCCGAGTCGTCATCGGGGGTCCAAAATCGACCCCCGCTCCCACTGGTTGCCGACACGCCGTCCGCTTTGCCCTTCGGCATGGCTAATGGCATCGGCTGGGTTGCGGAAGGCGCGAGTAGTCCTGCGGCTTGCAAGAGTCGATACGTAGCCTCAGCGACCCCCGGTTCGTTGATGTGTTGCGACCGAATTTCGTTGAGTACGCGCTGGGCCGTGGTTGAATCCATGGATTCGATGGCAAGCTGCAATTCCAAAAGAGCCCACTGGGCGACTGAACGGTGGTTGGCCTCCGACCACTCGCGGGCTTGGAGAAGCCAGTTTCGGGATCTCTCAATATTGGGATCCAAGCGGATGAGTTGTTGGAATGCATTTGTCAAATCTACATCGGTATGTTGTCGATCGAGTGCGACCAACTCACCGGCGAGCACGAGTATAGCCAGATTCGCACCGGTCATTAACGAGCGATTTAGCAACTTGGAAAGCTCTCTGTCGCTAAGTTTGCTTAATTCAAGATAAGGTATCCATACCAAAGAAATCGCCGAGAGGTCTTGGGTAGCGGGATCTAGTGGGGCAATTGCGGGCACGCCAAGTTCGACACGCAACTCATTGAACATGGGAATCTCGTCCGGTTCGACCGCTGCCTGCTCAATGATCAAGATGCTTGCCAACAGTGCGATCCGAAGGCTGGGCTCCGCAGAGGCCTGCCGAGGACTCATTCCCGCTAAGGCGGCACGGGGGGCGTTGGTCCAAGCCTCGAAAATCGCCGAACGACGCTGCTGGGCCACGAGCCGATTCCGCTGCTCCCGAGGCGTACCAACTGGCAGTCGCCAGCGCCAACTAAGCGCATTTTCGCTCAATGATTTTTCGCCGACCACTTCTTCAGAGAGGATGGTTCCGAGTGCCTCGCCGCCGATTTCTACCAACAGCGACTTGGTTCGCTCGAAATCGTCCGTACGATCACAAGTCAGATCTAATTGGGCCTCTCGGTCGGTACGTTTTCCATACAGGCTAAGGAACCCCAGCACTAGCGGAACATCGTCGCGGGTAAGTTCCGGACTTGCGGAGGGTGTGGGCTTGCTGAGTAAAATATGAGTGCTGCGCGGTCGGCCCAGGTCCTCGTCGAATTCTTCGGGATCAATCGGGTAATTCTCGATTCGTTCATCGAAGGCAAAACGCTCGCTGAGGCCATCTTCGTCGGTTACAGCAATTGAAATACGAACTGAATCGAGTGTCGGGTCAGCCAGTCGCGGGTCGACCAATTGCGCCAGTGCCTCGGCTTCTACTGCCTGGTGTTGGGAGACGTCAAGTCGCGAATACTCATGCAGGCCTTCGGCGAATTGCTCCATTCTGCCCAACCACCCACGGACCAAAGCCAGGTTGTAGACGAGTTCCGGCAGGGGTCCCCCTTTTTCGAGAACGGAATCAAAAATTCCTTCAGCGGTACGCCACTGGCCACGCGACGAAGCCCGTGTGGCTTGGTCGAATTCTCCCTTCCAAGGAGAATCGGTGGGAGCTGGCTGCAATGCGAGGTGTTCGCGCAAGATCAATGGCAACCCCCCCTGAAGATTCAACCGCAACAAGAGTTCGAGCGCATGGCGATCCCCCTCGGGGGCAATACCCGCATAGAGCAACAGGTGACCGCGTCCGGCCACAAAATCACCCTCTAAGAGCAGTGCATGTCCCACGCCACCAATCGCTTCAAGCACACGCAGCGGCATGTCGTTATCGAGTAACTCGAGCGCGTCTTGCAGCGGGCCAATAGCGGCGGTACCAGACTCAGTCGCTGCGAGCAGAATTGCCCGTTGGCCAAGGGCCGCTGGATTCTTGGGGTGAGCAACCAAGTTGCGATTGATCGTCTGTCGGGCTGCATCGAATTCGTGGAGCGATAATTCCAGATTCGCTCGGATATCCAAGAGCGAAGCACGGTCTGGCTGCTTCTCCAAGATTGCGGAAACGTGCTTCAAGGCCGCATGGGGCTGATCCCCAGCAACCATGCGCTGTATTTTTTCAATGTCGCCCGCGAGGTCATTGCAGCAGAACTTGAGTTTCTTTCCACTCGCACAAGGGCAAGGGGAGTAAGGATCGAGAGCCATAGTGCTTCCTAGTGAGGTTTTAGGAACTCATTTCAAATCGATTGGCGAACCTCCAAATCGTACCACAACAGGCCATCGCGAGGTAAGTCATCTGTTGCCAGCAGGGTAACGAAGTTTCTAGCCCAATCAGTCAAGCAAGCTGAGCTGCTTTCTCAGCAATTAATTCGAGCAAGGCCCGCTGAGGGTCCGCGAATTTCTGGATTCCCTCAGCCATCAATCGTTGTTCGAGTTGATTCATGTCAACTTTTCTGGCGATCTCTTCGACAACCTCAGGGGGTGGCAGCAAGTTGACCGTTCGCGAAAACACTTTGTCACTCCGGGAGATCGCCTCGTTGGTAGCGGGAGGATTGGTTTGGATATCGCTCCCAGCCAATGCCGCGACATACTTCCAAGGGGGATCACTCGGCTTCTTAGTTCCCGTACTGGCAAACACAATCTCTTGTTTGAGTGGCGTGGGATGCTGCGCCCAAAAAGTTTGGTTGGCTTGCCAGAGTTGCTGAGCATTGAGAATTCCAACTTGTCCCTGAGCCTCGGGAGTCAAGGTAGGAACATGCTTCTCGGTGTAGACATCCACCCGCGAGACAAAAATACTGTAAACGCTTTTGAACTTGTCCAGTGAAGCTAGTTGCTGCGCTCCGTGCCAAATGGCGTCGCGAGCGGCAATGTATTGTCGCATGGTGAAAATCAAGGTCACATTAAGCGGGGTCCCTTGAGCGGCCAACTCAGGCAAAGCGGCAAGCCCAGCGGGCGTAGCAGGGACTTTGATCATGCGATTCTGGTGCCCGCTGGACCAGCGTCTGCCTTCAGCAACGTAGCGGGCAACGCGCTCCTCCAAGGGGAGGTTGACTGCGGGGTCCTCGAGCAAGGGGTCTACCTCGAAGCTTACGTAACCATCGTCGCCGAGGGTGCGTTGCCAGACGGGAAGAAAGGATACTTGCGCGGCCGAGACCACTTGATCGGTGAGTGCCCAGGCAGCTTCGTTGGGGGTATGGCCACTGCCCCGCAAAAGCGCGGCAAGTTGCGAATCGAACCGCCCCGTCTTAACCAAGTCGGAGATGATGATTGGATTGGAGGTGGCTCCGGTAGCACCGAGTGTTAAGTTAGCTCCGATAAGGTCCGGGTCCACTGAATCGAGCCAAAGTTTCGTTCCCGACTTGATCAGTGAAGTCAACGCGTGAGACATGAGGTCGTTCCCCTTTCCTGACAACCTTGGGACAGTATGCTAGCAAATAAGTCCGTTTAAGATAGATTTCCCCAGCCAAGTTTGGCCACTGGCTGGCAAAGCCTGTAGTCGGTTCGGCAATTAGAGGAATCGTTAATCCTAGCAGTCTAGTAAAACTACGGTGGCTATCGACCCCTGTGCCGATTGGCGAGTTTCTGACGATTTTTCCGTTTTTGACGGATATTCCTGCATCCTCCCTGCGAAGTAGTCGATGAATTTCCTGTGCGAAAAACTCAGACGCTTATCTGCGCTGATTGCTGCTTATCGAATGTGAGGGGAGGTTCTGCGGTGAAGAATGTACTTTTTTACCTGATCTTGAGCGTGCAGGGATTTACTAGCCAATGGTCCGCCGCACAGGGTTTACTTGATGCTTCGCCGGGAGGAGAATTGCCCCCCGAAGCCCAAGTCTACGAACGGGGCGCTCCGAATTCGCTTAGCGACTTGAGCTTGGTCCCTCCTGAAGCGGAAGAACTTCCATCGCAAAAACTGGAAGATCTCCAGTCTCCCCTGAGTATGGGTGATCTGGGGAATACACTCGATGAGGGCGTTCAGGGAAATTATCTCCGGGCCTTCGACTGCGATCCCGCATTACTAGAAAGCTCCGGTACTTGGTTGCAGAGGGGTTTCTGGTTTGCTGAGGCCGATGCCGTTCTATTCAGCAAGAAATTCGATACCCGAAGTCGGTTGCTGATACAAGACGTCATCCCAAACCCTAATCCGAATCTTCCCGATGCGATTATTGGCGACAAGAATATTTTAACTATTTCCGGAACGAAGCCTGGTGTCGAAGGTGTTCCCCGACTCAAAGTAGGGCGGTTCTTGTTTCGAGACCACTCGAATCGCGACCATACCATGGAATTCACTGCTTTTGGTGGAGGCAATTGGAACCAGGAGCGTCGACTGGATGGGAATTTTCTTGCAGTTCCTTTCCAAATCAGCGGCAACAACAATTCCTTCAACGGCGCAACGAGCTCGCAATTCAACTACGACAGTAGGTTTAATAGCTTCGAACTCAATTACCAACTCAAGCAGCGGATGCTGAAAGATCGGATGGAACTCGAACCAAACGGTCAGTGGGTCCGTCGGGCTCAAATCTCGAAAATGAATTCTTTCTTGGCCGGTGCGCGATATTTTAACTTGGAAGAAAACCTTAATTGGTCGGCATTCGGTATTCCGGACAACAACAATGACAGCGACAACGAAACAGGTAGCTACCTGGTTGACGTGGGCAATGACTTGATCGGTACGCAAATCGGCGCTGCCTCCACTTGGCAGGCCGCCCGTTGGAGTGTCACGGGCCAACTCAAGGGGGGCTTGTATTTGAATATGCAGACCCTTGATTCCAGTTTTGACATTTCCAACACGGCTTCGGGAGGAACTAGCTTGGAAGGGGACAATCTGGCCTGGATTGGCGAAGCCGCCCTCATCGGACGGTGGCATATCCGTCAAAACTTCTCCTTGCGAGCCAGCCTGGAAGTGCTGCATCTGGCAGGTGTTGCGATTGCCCCCGATCAAATTGATTTTATCCCTAGCGGATCGACCAGCATCGGGATGAATAGCGACCTGGTCTATCTGGGTGGCGCTATCGGGGTGGAAAGCTATTGGTGATCGCCAGAGATATGAATATCTTACCCACCGGTTTCCGTCATTTCCGATAGTCGAGTATTCTCCGC
Source organism: uncultured Planctomycetaceae bacterium (assembly GCA_937860165.1). Lineage (GTDB taxonomy): Bacteria > Planctomycetota > Planctomycetia > Pirellulales > Lacipirellulaceae > Bythopirellula. The sequence continues at coordinate 31 of CALMBE010000017.1, read as the reverse complement.
GAGAGTCGGCCGGTGGATACTTCAGTCAAGA
>CALMBE010000016.1 GCA_937860165.1 uncultured Planctomycetaceae bacterium | reverse complement strand
AAATGGCCGCGGCTGTCGCTTGCGAGGTCTTCCAAGGCCGCATCGCGGTTGGTGAGCGCTATCGCAACGAAGGCGGCCAGTGGCTTCAGCGTACCGCCTCGAACCCGGTCGAAGTGCCGAGCTTCTGCGCCGACTGAAGCGGAACCGCCGGCATATTGCCGGCATAATGTCGCGCGACGGCGAGCCAGCTGGAAGCCGGCGCGCCGAAGGGCCACATTGAGTCAATGAAGGTCTTCCTGCTGACGGTTTCGCTCGGCGGCATCCTGGCCGCCGTGATGTTCGGCACGCTCGCGGGCTGGGATAGCTCGGCCATGAGCATTCACGGCTGGATCGCTCTGGGCCTCGGCACCTTTCTCTCGCTCGCACTGGGCGGCGGCTTGATGGCGCTGGTCTTCTATTCGGCGCGCAAGGGCTACGACGACCGCATCGAAATCGACACCGAGACGCACGACTGACTGCTTATGGTCAGGCTGAGCATAATATGCTATGCTCCACGTCGATAGGTTAATGGCCGCACGCAAACCCCAAGTCAGCGCTGAAGATCGGTTCAAGTCGCTTTACGCGCATGGCTTTGTGCGCGTGGCCGCGTGCGCGCCGGTTGTGGCGCCGGCGGATCCGGCCACCAACACAGAGCGCATTCTGAAGTTCTGGCGCGAGGCCGATACTGAGCGCGCCGCCGTGCTGCTGACGCCGGAGCTCTCTCTCTCAGGCTACGCCATCGATGACCTGCTGTTGCAAGAGGCCCTGCTCGATGCGGTCGACGCCGCGATCGCGCGCCTAAAGGCCGAGAGCGCGAATCTGTTTCCGATCCTGATCGTCGGCGCCCCGCTCCGCCTGCACGGCGCGCTCTACAATTGCGCCGTCGTGATCCATCGCGGCGCCATTCTCGGCGTCGTGCCGAAGAGCTTCCTGCCCCGGTCGCACAATCAGGCACAGCGCGCCCTTTGATCGATTCCCTGGCAGAAGGTTCCGACCAATCTGCCGTCTCTCAGGTGACGTTTGCTCCGACTCTTGATCCGTTTCTCATCGAGCATCGGCTGAAACAGAGCCCTTTCCTCCCGGGAGTCTTGGGTTTAGAAGCCGTGCTGGAAGCCGCGTCCCTGTGGCGGACGGGGGAGTCAATCGCCGAGGTTCGCGATGTCGAAATTATCAACGGGTTGATGTTCCGCACGGATGACCCGATCGCCACGCAGGTCCGCTTAGCTCGCCGTGGTGACTCGGTCGAGGCGCAATTGGTCAGCGAGCTCCGCAATCGGGCCGGGCAAGTCATCGACCCCAATCGGCTTCACGTTCGCGCATTAGTACACTTCGGTAGCGCCGTACCGCTGGAGTCCTCGACCGCAGGCACGCCCCCGCTGGGTTGGCATTCCTTTGTCTATCCGGACGATGGCCTGTTGTATCACGGTCCCCCGCTTCGATGCTTGAAACAATTTGCTTTCCAATACGATGGTGGTTGGGGCCAGATGGTTGCTCCGCCGCTGGCGGAACTGGCTGGGCCTCGGTCCGATATTGGTTGGGTCCTGCCCGCCGCGATGCTTGACGCCTGCGTCGTCTGTTGCGGCAGCTTCGTTTTCCTCCAGTTTGGAGGACAACTGGAAGTGCCCTATGGCTTCGAGCAGATCCGCTGGTCGCGGCAACCTCAGCCCGGCGAAATGTGCGTAGCACGATTCTACTTCCGTGGCCGTGAGGGTAGGCATAGCCGCTTCGACTTTACGCTTCACGGTGCCGGTGGCGAAGCCATCCTGCAGGTGGTCGGCTATCGGACGATCCGCGTAGGAGGCGAAGGCCCATGATTGTCTCCGCTCCCTGCGATCTAGAATATGCCAAGCTTGCCGACTTGGAAGTCGAAAGGGCCTCGACGGCCAGAGACTGGCTTTCCGAAGACGAACTGGTCCTGTGGCACAAGTTTCGCGCGGCCTCCCGCCGGGACACCTTCCTCGCTGGCCGCATCCTCGCTAAGCGCTTACTGCGAAAGCAGCAGCTAGCGGCTTCGCGGGTAGCTCCATCCCGGATTACCATCCGTAGCGACGCCGCTTCCCAGGGCGTTCGGCCGTGGGTCTTGCTCGACGGCCACCGACTGGCTTACGCGCTTTCCATCTCACATACCAGCGATGCGGTACTGGTGGGTGGCACGAATCGTTTCGGCATTTCCGTAGGTGTCGATTTGGTGCCGAGGCGCCCGCTGGGAGCCCCCTTCGAGCGGAGTTGGCTCACTGAGGCTGAATCCACTTGCTTGCGGGAGAATGGGGGCGAAACGACGGTGGCTGACATCTGGGCGATGAAAGAAGCCGTATTCAAAGCGGTGCATCACGGCGAGCCTTTCGCGCCCCGCTGTGTCGAGATCCGCTTGGAGGCCGAGCGAAGAACGGTCTTTTACCACGGTCGCAACTTGGGCGATCGTTGTCAACTTCGTGTCCGGCGGCTCGGCAATCAGGTAGCTGCCGTGGCGACTTACCAGCGACTGGGCACCCGATCCCAAAGCCCTAGTGAACTACACGTTTCTCGATTCATACCTTCTGAACCCTCACCTTACTCCTTGAGATTCTTCCCATGATCGACTTAACCGGACGTGTCGCCCTGGTGACCGGCAGCTCGCGCGGCATTGGTAGCGCGTGCGCCTATCGACTGGCCGAGGCCGGCGCGGACATCGTGCTCAACTACGCCACTTCCCGCTCCGCAGCCGAACAAGTGGCCGAGCGCATCCAGGCTCTCGGTCGCCGCGTGGCGGTCGTCAAGGCCGATGTCTCCGAGCGTGACGACATCGAGTCGATGATCGAATTTATCGAAGCGGAGTTCGGTCGGCTTGACATCATCGTCAGCAACGCTGCCTCCGGCGGCTTTCGCTCGATGATGTCCATCACCGAGCAGAATTTCACCGGCACGATGAAGACCAACGTACTCGCGCTGATCCAACTCGTGCAAGCTGCGGCAAAGCTCTTGGAACAGGCGCCGGGCCGGGCGAAGGTCATCGGCATCTCCAGCCACGGCTCCGTGATGGCTGTCCCGATGTATGGTTCCGTGGGTGGATCGAAAGCGGCGCTCGAAAGCTTTGCCCGTCACCTCGCCTTGGAACTCGGTGATCGCGGGATCAACGTCAATATCGTGAGAGCGGGGCTCGTGGCCACCGATTCCACCACGAAACTCCCCTACGCGGACCAAATGTTCGAGGGACGCAAGTGGCGCAGCATGACCGGTGACCGCTTCGTCGAAAAGGAAGACGTCGCCAATGCCGTACTTTTCTTGGCCAGTCCGTTGAGCGACATGATTCAGGGCGAAACGCTCACTGTCGACTGCGGGGCGCAGGTTCATGTTTAGCCAGCGAGTAGTGCCATGAGATTCTACGTCAGTCTGTTCTGTGCGACGATGGCCTACTGGGGTCTGTCCCCCGCTGCGCTCTCCCGTGAGCCGGCGCTCGCCGCGCTCGTGCCAGCCAATGCAATTGTCTGCCTCACGACACCCGATCTCGCGCAGCTCGATAGCCACTGGGCTGCCACGGGCTTTTGCCGTTTGTGGCAAGACGACGCACTACGTGACTTCCGAATTTCGTTTCACCGAGCGACCCGACTCACGCCGGACGCGGATCAATCGCTGCTAGGGGTGAGTTGGCAACAATTGCTCGAACGGGCTTCTGGCGAAGCCTGCTGGGCACTCGTGCCAATCAGCGAAAGCGACGCGGGCTTTCTGCTCCTGGTCGATGTCTCTCAACACATGGCAGAAGCCACCCAGACCGTGGCCGAACTCCGTGGGCAATCCTCCACTGCCGAAGACATGGATCGCCAATACTTTCTGGAAGCGGGAGTACTCGGAATCTCGAATCGCCACGAGCTTGCTGGGAAGGCGCTGGAGTGGTTAAAAAACCCGCCCCAGGAAAACCTGCTCGCGTCTGCGGCGTATCGCACCGTGGCGGAACAGTGCCAGGTCGCTACCGGCAAACCACCCGCGCAATTGAACTGGTACATCCAACCCTGGGCCTTTCAGGCGTTAGTCGCTCGTGCTGGTTTTCAGGGTGTCGGCAAAACGTGGAATCAACTCGCCGCCGAAGGATTTCAAGTCATCCAGGCTGCGGGTGGTGTGATAAATCTTGCGACTGCGGAGCACGATCTGGAACATCGCTGGCTAGTCTTTGCCCCCGGTGAGCGGAAAAACGCCGCGCGACTCCTCGATTTCTCGCCGCTCGCCGACTTTGTGCTTCCGACCTGGGTCCCGGCAGATATCGACGCGGTCCTGGATGTCCACTGGAAATTGGC
>CALMBE010000015.1 GCA_937860165.1 uncultured Planctomycetaceae bacterium | reverse complement strand
GCTGAGCTTGACCGAATTGTGGCGGGAGAACCTGTGGTCGGCCCGGAATCGGAGGTTCTCCGCCAACGGGAGGTCGCGGTCGCGGCGGACGCTGAGGCGCGTTGTTCTTGGCCGAGAGCAGTTGGCCCAGAGCATACAAGACAAACACGATGAGCGGCCCGATTAATTCGGCCCAACCAGCGGCAAAGATGGGAATCTGTTGATTCACGTTATTCTCGGCGGGTGTTGCCCACACCAGCAATCGACTCACGCATGTCGGTGTCGGCCTGCACGTTTTTCAATTTGTAGTAGTCCAGGATACCAAGTTTGCCAGTGCGGAACGCCTCGGCCATACCTTTGGGGACTTCTGCTTCGGCTTCGACCAGTCGAGCCCGATTTTCTTCCATCATCGCGATGTTTTCCTGCTCCTGCGAAACCGCCATTGCGCGACGCCCCTCGGCTGCGGCTCGGGCCACCCGAGTATCGGCTTCGGCTTGATCGGCTTGCAAGCGGGCACCGATGTTGTCTCCCACGTCGATGTCGGCGATGTCGATCGACACGATTTCAAACGCTGTTTGAGAATCCAATTTGCGGGCCAACACGGCTTTGGAAATGGTGTCGGGGTTTTCGAGAACTTGGGCATGCGTCTCGGCCGAACCGATCGCCGACACAATCCCCTCACCCACGCGCGCAACGATAGTTTCTTCTCCCGCACCACCGATCAATTGTTTGAGATTAGCCCGCACGGTCACGCGGGCCTTGACTTTGAGCTGAATCCCATTCTTAGCCACCGCATCGAGTGTGGGCCGCTTGGAATCCCGGGCGGGGCAATCGATCACTCGAGGGTACACACTCGTTTGCACGGCTTCCAAAATATTCCGACCGGCAAGGTCGATTGCCGTGGCTCGCTTGAAATCCAGTTCTATGATCTTGGCCTTGCGGGCCGCGATCATCGCTCGGATCACCAAGGGGACATTTCCTCCGGCCAAATAGTGGGCTTCGAGCGCCTTGGTCGTGATCCCTTCTTCCTCGGTAATCCCGGCTTGAATCGCCATGATTTTGCTGCGGACGATGACGGCGGGATTCACTTTGCGAAATGACATTCGCAAGAGATCGAAAATACCAATGCGGGCCCCGGTGCTCAGGGCCTGAATCCACAGGCGGGCATAGCGGGCAAAAATCGCAAAGAATACGAGAAAGATAATCAGGCCGATAAAACTCAGCACGATCCACACGGCCGGCGAAATTCCCGTAATAAACTGCAACGCACGCTGTAGGAAATTAACCATCGCTTTTCATCTCTCCCCGGGAAAACTCGGTATCGACTTACACTCAGGATTGTAACCGCTACACCAAGCGGGTGAAAGCAGGGTTGAAGGCGGAAGGGATGTCTGCGTCCCTGCGGACCACCAAGACTCTCACCCTAAGGGTTCGTCGAATTCTTCTAGCCCTAATTGGTCCAGTGGGCGAGACATTAGGTCTTGTTCACTGGAAGGGGCTTGGAGTGCTTCCTCGGGATCGGCCTTGCGAACCATCACCCGATTTCCCCGAACCTCGATCACGATCACTTTTTCCCCAGGTTCGATCGCATCTCCTTGGGCCACTGCGTCGATCCACTCGCCGTCGACGATCACCGATCCCGAGGGGAGCATTTTCGATTTGGCAATTCCCAGGCGACCGACAAGCTGGCGGCGGGTATCGATCGGTCTTGTTTCTTCTTCGCTGGGAAGTTCTCCGAGAAACGCCTTCCCGAGGGGTGTCAGCGGCCAAATCTTAAATGCCAGGGCGAGAATGCTCGGCACGGCAACCATCGAGATCAGGACGAAAACAAGGCCCAAGGAGCGATCAGTGCGGAAAGCGAAGATCACGCTGGCGATGATTGCCAAACCGGCCAAGACCCCCAATATCCCCCCCGAGGGCACGAAGACCTCCAACGCCACCAAGGCGCATCCCAACAGCATCAATACAATCGCCCAGGTGAATGGATCCAATCCCGACATGCGTTTCTGTCCCCCCCTCAGTGCTGTAACGGGCAACGGTGCCGACTCCATTCTATCTCATGGAGCCAGCGATTGGCAAAGGGAAGCCAGAGAAGGTCAGGGCCGATCAGTTTTTCACGATGAGGGTGCCATGGCCACGGCGGTACTCCGATGTGGCCATGTTTTCTCGACTATTCACATGCCCACGCCGGAGTACCAGCGTGAGCATGGCACCCCAAAATGAATAATTGATCGGCCCTGCAGAGAAGGTCAGAGTCGATCAGTTTTTCAGTTTCCCTAGTCATCCCCGCGCAGAGGCAGGGGCGGGAATGACGAACTCGCCGTTAGCAGTGTGATTCTGCAATTCCCAGACGGCCTCAGCTAATTCTTAGGAACTGCCCGTACCACGACTCGCGTTCCACGGGCTTCGACCACAACGATCGGCGCGCCGGAATCCAGCGGATCGCCCTCGACAATCACATCGATCAGTTCGTGGTCAATCAGGGCCCTGCCGGAAGGGCGTAGCGCGGTCTTGGCGATACCACGCTTACCGATGAGGGCCGAATAGTCAGCCAGTGCCTCACGGTGTTCGAGCGATTCGCGTTCGCCGGCCTCTGGGGGTTCCAGCATCATGGTGCGCAAAAAGGGTGCTTGAGGAAAGTAACGCCTTGAGATCAGCACAAAGGCCAGCATTCCCAACCCTGCCAGCGCGACCGATCCCATGGAGTTCGCCAGTTCAGCCATGTCGGCATCACTGTGCGGTCTCACAAATGTCAAACTAGCCAGCACGAGTGAAGCCAACATCAAAGCCCCGCCACCCAAGCCGAAAATGCCAAAACCTGGGAGGACAAAAACCTCCAAGAGCAGAAAAGCTAATCCTGCCAAGAACAACAACACTTCCAACCAGCCCGCGGTGCCATCGAGGTACTTGCTCCAAAAAAAGAGCAACAAGGCGACGGCCCCCACAAAAGCCCCCGCTCCCAGTCCTGGTGTACGAAGTTCGATATAGATCCCGGCAAAGGCTACCAAGAGTAAGATCATCGCTAGTTCAGGAGTGGCCAATGCTTCGACGAATTCCAAAGCCGGATTCGGTTGCGGATTGGCAATTTCACCGGCGAGACCAAACTGCTGCGTCAGTTCATCGAAGGTATCCACCGTCCGCCAAGCGAGGCCTTGTTCGACCGCTTCGGCCCCTAAAAACTCTAGCTGCTGCTTGTCGGCAGCAAAGGGCTCGCCCAATCCCCAGGCGGCAGCATCCTTCTGTTGTTCCGCCTCGGCAGTAGTAAACAAGCGGACTTCGCCAGTGGTCTTGTTACGGTAAGGAGAAACTTTGATCGCAGGATCTACGAGCGACGCCAGTAACGACCAAGTTTGCTCGGTCTGGGGGGCCAGGGATTGTCGGATCGTTTCAACTGCTGCGGCCAGTTCTGCCTCGGCTCCGCCCGGCGCAAGTGCCGATTTCGCCGCACTGGCAAGTCGGGCCCCAGGATGCATTGCCAATTGATCGCACGACAAGGCCACCACCGCAGCGACGCCGCGCGCTTCGGCTGGAACATAAGCAACCGTGCGGACCGAGTTGCCATCGATCCGAGCCAAGGTCGCAGCTAGTCGCAAACCGGCTTCCAAGTCTCCCCCGGAACTGTCAATTCGCAAACAGATCCAGTTCGCTTGGTTCTGTTGAACGGATTGCCCCAACAGGGTCTCCACGCGGCTGACCGACTTGGCATTGATTTCTCCCGAAAGGTCGATCACCACAGCCCGCCAGGCATCGGAAATCGAGTCGTCGGCAAGGAGCGATTCCGCGGATGTATCGAGGGCTTTGGCTAGACCTGCGACATCGGCCGCTAAATACTTCACGAAACCGAAGCGACGCCCCTCTCGGCCATCGAATTGGGCCAAGGTTCCAGCGGGAACCAGGACTTTTTCAGAGATAATTTCTCGAGTCGAAGAAAACGACTCCAAATCTTCCCGCAGGACAAAGTGCGTTCCATCTTCGGCTTCCACCTGCAACACTTCCCCCGCAGGATCAATCATGCCCACCGCCAGCGCCACGGGCATCGTGAGTTGGGATTCGGCGATTTCTCGATACGCCGCGACCATGGTTGGAGGGATTGGTCCGTCGGCACTCTCCGCCACGCCGGCTTCTCCCAAGGTCGCTGAGGGGGCCATGACTATCTCCTCGCAAGCGATGGCTAGCAAGACCCCATGTCCCTGAACCGATTCCGGCAAGAAAGCCACTGTCTTAACCCCAGCCATTTCTCGACTCGAGAGAAACCGGGCCAACGCAAAGGA
>CALMBE010000014.1 GCA_937860165.1 uncultured Planctomycetaceae bacterium | reverse complement strand
AAGGGACCGTGCGGTTTGATCTCGCCCGGGGCCGAATCGTGGGTCAACAATACGATGTCGATCGCCGCATCTTAGGATTCCACGGGGACTCGAGCCTGTTGCACCATGTTTCCCGACTCGAAGAGCGATTGCTCAAGCCGTCCGAGCGACTTGCAAAACGACCGTAATCCCTCGAAGGTGTTCCCCAGTTCAGTCGGAGACGTGTTCCTCAAGCCAGTCGATGGCAGCTTGTTCGTCGGTGAAACGGCGCGCGTTGTAACCGGCATTTTGCAGTGCGAGAATCGCGAAGTCATGGCTCGAATCGTCTGAGGCCGTAAGCACGGCTCCGCGGGCTGCCCGATCGATGTTCAGTTCTTGAAACACCTTGTAGGCGAGGTCGTAGTTTCTTATCACCGATTCGACATTTTGCACATTTCGGACATCGATTAAGCGATTGCGTATTCCCGAGGAGACTGCGAACCGGTCGGTTTCGAGGGCAATTTGCTTCGCAATTTCCGTGGTCACGGGAACATGGACCGTGCAGATCAGAAACTTGCGAGATTCGGAAATCGAAATATCAAGGCTCATACGCATTGCAGGAAGGAGAATGAAATCCCCCGTTGTCGGGCGGATCGATGCTTTAGGGAGGCGGATCGCTGATTCGATAAAGATGCTTGTAACCTCGCACGATCAAAGAATCTTGAACAACCGCGGGCGAGGCGTTGAAACCCTCCGGAAAATGGCTTTCGGCGATCAAGCGATATTTGTCTTCGGCAGCCACAACGAGTGCAGCACCCTCTTTGCTAAAAAAATACAATCGCCCCCGAGAGATCAAGGGAGATGCCCAGTACGCGCCTCCGACTCGCTCGCTCCAAATCGAATCGCCTGTGGCAGCATCGAGACAAGAAATCACACCGGTATCGTTGACCATAAACAATCTGCCATCGACCACGACCTGGGAGGCAAATCGCGGCACCGCTTTGCCGGTGTTCCAAGCGATGTGCGACTCGCTGACATCTCCTTGGCCATCGGGCCTCACGGCGAGCAATGCCGATTCTCCACGACCGCCGGACGCTAAATAGACCAGACCTTGCTTGAAGAGGGGACGCGCGGAGCCGTTGTAACCTTCGTGGCGGACGCGCCAGATCTCGACACCCGAGTCCGGTTGGTACGCAATGGCTTCCATGGCGGCTAGGCAAACCAATTGCTGCTGGCCATCGAACTCGATCAGCGAAGGAGTGCCGTAGGCCTTCTTGTAGTCTCCTTCGTCGGTACCGTAATCGATATTGCGATCCGTTTGCCACAGGGTTTTTCCCGTTAGTTTGTCGAGAGCTACTACAAACTGATGGTCAACGCCATCAAACTGAATAAACAAGCGGTCGCCGACAACAATCGGACTCGAGGCGGGACCGCGGAAGTCTTCGCACACAAAATCGCGCCGTTCCCAGAGTTTTTCCCCGGTAGCCGTGTCGAGGCATGCCGTGCCATATTCTCCAAAATGGACATACACCCGACCCTCCTCGACATAGGGCGTGCCGGAAGCGTAACTATTCGTCGGATGACAAAACTTGGGCTCTGCCACTTCAAAAACCAGCAAATCGTGTTCGAGCGTGCCAGTGTCGGCGTTGACGCACACGGCGAACAATTGCTTGCCATCTTCGGTCGCCGTGGTCATCCAGATTTGTTTGCCCCACACCACCGGCGAAGACCACCCTTTGTCGTGGATGGGAGTTTTCCAAGCGACGTTCAGCTCATCGCCAAACTCGGTGGGAAGCGGGGCTTGTGTCTCGCCATCGCCTTGCGGACCACGAAACTGATTCCAGTAAGGCTGGGCAAGGAGAATGGAGTACGGGCCACTGAGAGTGGTATAAGCCAGGATCACTAACTGGAGCATGCAGATAAAATACAGTTTGAATTCGCAGCACATCGACCGATTTTCCCGAAAAGCAGCCCGCCCAATCTTAGGCGACGACTTCTCAGAATGGCCGAATCACTCCGAAACGTCAATACGCGGTGCGCTGATTATTCGGTCAGGCCATCTACTTCATGCACGATGACCACGTCATGCACGCCGCCGGACATCTGTTTGTTTTCTTTACCAGCGGTCAGGTGTGAACCACCTACGATGACAATTCGATCTCCCTTGCCGGCGATCCCGGTTCGGCAGGCCCAATCATCGGTGTGCTTAATGAGTGCTTCGATGTTTTCAGCGGGGGCATTTCGCAAGGGGGTGACCCCCCAGTAGAGGCACATTTGGCGAAGTGTCGATTCTCTCGTGCTCACGCCAATGGTGGGAACAAAGTTCCGCTGCTGCGATAATGCTAGGGCCGTGCGCCCCGAGTGGCTCGCAACCACCACCAGTTTGGCCTGCAAGGCCTGAGCCATCGTGCCTGCTCCCCGGACCACTGCACTGGTCACCGCATGGAGTCCGTCGGCTCGTTGCTTCGACGACTGCCGCAAGGGCTGCCCGATCATGCTGGACTCGGTTGCCAGCGCGATCCGATTCATCATTTCCACAGCACGACGCGGGTGCTTGCCGATGGCCGTCTCTCCGGAAAGCATGCAGGCATCGGCACCATCGAGAATTGCATTGGCGACATCGGTCGCCTCGGCCCTGGTGGGTCGTTGAGATTCGTGCATACTTTCCAGCATCTGCGTGGCGATGATCACAGGCTTGTGAAGCTCTTGGCAAGTGCGAATGATCCGCTTCTGGGCCAAGGGCATTTCAGCCACGTCGATTTCTACACCCAAATCTCCGCGGGCGACCATCACTCCGTCGGCTTCGGTAACAATTTCTTCCAGTCGCTCGAGGGCTTCGCGTTTCTCGATCTTGGCAATTACCCGCGCGCTCGAGCCGCTCGAACGTACAATGTCCTTGAGCGTGCGAACTTCGTCGGGAGATCGGACGAAGCTGAGACTGATAAAATCAACCCCCGCCTTGGCGGCCCAAATTGCGTGTTGATGGTCTTCGACACTGATTGCCGGGGCACTGAGTTTCACTCCGGGAAGATTGATCCCCTGGCGGCTGCGGATTGTACCTTGCTGCTGGACTCGTAGGCGGGCACGGTCGGGCATGATCTCCTCGACTACCATGCTCACGGTCCCATCCGCCAACATCACCTGATCACCGACCGTTAGTTCATCAATCAAGGGCTCGTATGTCGTGAGCAACTCATTGGGGGCTGTTGAATCGCGCCGGACGAGGAAAAACGACTCGTCACGTTTGCAGAAAATGGAATCTCCTGGCAATTCTCCCAGTCGAAACTTCGGACCAGCCAAGTCCGCCAAAATCGCCAGCGGCTCATTCATCTCTTGACTCACCTGGCGAATCCGATCCACATGGACCTGTTGTTCAGCCGGACCCGCATGGGCCATGTTCAAGCGAAAGACCGATACCCCCGCGCGAACCAGTACCGCAAGTTGGGAGGGTTCCCAGCACGAAGGGCCAACCGTGGCCACAATCTTGGTGCGGGCCTTCTTCATCCGTTCTAGCGGAAAATCATACTCATCCATTAGTTGCTCTATTCTTTGCACCCCACGCAGGACGGGGGAATTGGGAACGGTGATCGCTGCTGATTGAATTGAGGTATCAACTGTGACTGACATCTATTGTGCCCCAATTCTATGAGTATGGAAACTGTACTTTGAGAGTGCGGTCAACCGCCATATCCCGAGCAAATCACGATTTTTGATTCTTCTTGCCACCCTATGGCTTATCAACCATACTTCCTTCACAGTGGTCAATACAGAGAACTTGGAATGAACGCTCGTAGCCTTAGAAAATCGTCTACTAACATAAGCGTTACAGATAGTACAAGCCCTCCAGTTCTCTAGAGTCAAACCCCCTGTTGGTCCACCCCCCTGTTGGTTCATAATGTCGAACTATTGGCAGAAAAAAATTTGCTTAGTTACCGGCGCTTCAGCAGGCCTGGGTTTGGCGATCGCACGTACACTGGCAAGTCATCGAGCGATTGTCTTGCTCAATGCGCGCACAATCGGCCCCCTTCGGCAAATCTCGGAACTACTCCAATCCACCGGGAGTGACGCAGTTGCTTTGCCGGGAGATGTCACTTCTCAAACAGACGTCGACTCGCTCGCCAAGGAAATCCAAAATCGCTACGGTCGACTTGATTTGCTTTGCAACTGCGCGGGCCGCTCAATGCGGGGCTCGATCTTGGAAACCTCCGTCGAGGATTTCCAGAAACTGTGGGAGTTAAATTTTCTCGCGACCGTTCGGACCACCCGGGCGTTTGCCCCCCTGCTCTCCCAGCAACGCGGCCACTTGGTAAATATCGGATCGCTGGCGGGGAAAATCGCACCCCGGTATTTGGGAGCCTACCCGGCGAGCAAGTTTGCCGTGACCGCGTATTCGCAACAGTTGCGGTTAGAACTCGGTCCCTCGGGTCTCCACGTCTTGCTTGTCTGTCCGGGGCCACTCAAGCGGGAAGACTCCATATCGAGGTATGCCGAAGAAGCGGGCAACATTCCCGATGCGGCCCAAGCACCCGGTGGTGGAGTGAAACTCAAAGGGATCGAGCCTGATTGGTTGGCAGAAAAGATACTGACCGCTTGCGAGCGTCGCCAATCAGAACTCATCGTCCCTGGCAAGGTCCGCTGGTTATTAGCGCTCTCGCAGATTTCTCCCCGACTGGGTGACTGGATTCTCGACAAGACAACGGGCTGAGTGGGCAAGTGGAAAAATCGACTGACCAGTTATTTCTTGACCCGCTTCTTCGGCTTCCCCACGAGTTTCAGAAATCGGGCCACCTCCTCAACGCCATACAAGGGTTGCCGCCACTGATTGGCCTTGGTGAATGGCCGAGCCCGTTTGAACCCCGCCTGCTTTAGGAGCCGTCGAATTTCGGCAAGTTCGACACGAGTATCCGCCACAAGCCGGACTTCGGCCCCTTTCTTGTACAACTGCCCGTCTACAATTCGCCGCACCGCGTCGACTCGCCGGACATAGCCATTGCGATGGAAATACGCGGCCAACTGCTTAACTACTTGGGCTGAAATTCTCGCCATTTAGCTGGACCTTGGAAAAGAATAGGGAAACTACCAATCAGCCGGATACCAGTGTCTGCATGTCGTGGGAAAAAGTAGTCCAGTTTTTCGCAGGCAATTGAAATCCAACGGATTTTAGTGTCGCGTAGCGATAGCTCTTCTGTTCTTAGATCATTAACTCATGCTCGCGCGATCCATGCAGAACACGCACAACAATATGCCCTCTTCTAACGGGCGATAATAGATCACGTAATTGCGAAAACAAAATCGCCGATACCCACCATCGGCTAAAAGCGGCTGCGACTCCCCCAATTCTTGATTCGCGATAAGCAGGGAGAATCGGCTATTTAACTCATCAAGAATCCTGTCTGCCGCAAAGCTATTGTCGAGGGCAATGTAATCCCATATTTCGTCTAAATCTTGAAGCGCATTCGGTGTGAGTAATAGTCGGCCAGGCACTACTGCTCGCCTCGGCGTTCCCGTCCGCGGCGCTTCACACTATCCAGATCAAGCAACCCGAACTCGCCACGTTCCACTTGACCAATTGCCGAATGAAGTTGTTCATATTCACGTTGTCGTTCGCTGAGAAGCGCCAGTGCCGCGCCCACAACTTCACTCGGCCCCGGAAACACTCCCGCAGTGATTTGGGCATCGACAAACTGTTGTTGCGGAGTCAGTTCGAGCATGGGGAAATCCTCGGATTGAAGCGAGTTATGTTACCAAGGCTAACATCCTTCCCAGTTGAAGTCAAAACGAGACATTGTTTCCCTAGGGCCGATCAGTTTTCAAGTTGTCCTAGGGATCATGCCCAACCCAGGCATGCTCGTCATCCCCGCGCACGCGGGGATCCAGTATTTCACGCTCTAACCTCCACACTGGATTCCCGCCTGCGCGGGAATGACAACTTAAGGCAAACCGAAAAGCGACCGGCCCCCCGGAACGCCATTCCACTGAGTTGACCGCCCCCCTTATCGTACTTAAACTGAAGGGTTTGGGGAACTTCGGGCATTTTCGGAATTATTCTGCACGCGAAATGACATCTTTCAAGGCTACTCGGATCACTCGCCACCATGCTTGCTAAACGTGTAATCCCTTGTCTCGATGTCGACCGTGGCCGGGTGGTGAAAGGGACCAATTTCCTTCACCTCCGCGATGCGGGGGACCCAGTTGAGGTGGCGGCCCGTTATGAAAACGAGGGGGCCGACGAACTGGTGTTTCTCGACATCACCGCCAGCCACGAGGGACGCGCGATCATGCTCGACGTGGTCCGCCGCACTGCCGAACAGGTGTTCATGCCACTCACGGTCGGCGGCGGGATTCGCACGCTCGAAGATATTCGCCAGTTGCTATTGGCTGGGTGCGACAAAGTATCGATCAACTCCGCCGCGGTCCGCGATCCGGAATTCGTGCGAGCGGCGGCTTTGAAATTTGGCAGCCAGTGTATCGTGGTGAATATCGACCCCAAGCGGGTGATTCACGATGGCAAAGAGATTTGGGAAGTTCACATCAACGGAGGTCGCATCGGTACGGGACTCGAAGCGGTCGCGTGGGCCCGACAGGTCGAAAAACTGGGTGCGGGGGAAATCGTGCTCACCAGCATGGACGCCGACGGCACCAAGGATGGTTACGATTTGGAAATGACAGCAGCAGTGAGTGCAGCCGTCTCGGTACCCGTCGTTGCCAGTGGCGGGGCCGGTTGTCCGGAGCATTTGGCCGAAGCGGTCACACTCGGCAAGGCCGATGCGGCTTTGGCGGCCAGTATTTTTCATTTCGGCGAGTATACAATTCAGCAAACGAAGCAGATCATGGCGAAGCTGGGCGTGGCGGTGCGATTGGCTGCCTGATCAGTTAGAAGGCCATTTTAAGAATGACTTTTTTTAGCGACGGCCAACCTGGCCAAAGGCATGTCGGTAACGACAGCGGAGAACACGATGGGTAAATCATCGGGCATCAGCGAATCCGATTTCGATAGTTTTGTTGGTCGTCACCAGGAATTGGAGATCAACAAGCTATTTCGCGCCTGCGTCAAGCTGGAAGCAAGCGATTTGCACCTTAAGGTGGGTCGCCCCCCTATGGTCCGGGTCGATGGCTCCCTGAGACCGATGAATCGCGGGCCAATCGACGACGAAGAAATGGTTCGCCTCTGCTTTCCGATGATGAACGAACGGAGCCGCAAGTATTTCGACAAAGACGGTGGGGCTGACTTCGCCCACATGTGCGACGTGGACGGCACGAACTGGCGATTCCGTGTGAACCTGATGCAGCAGCTCGGTCACATCGGCATGGTAGCCCGGCGAGTGAATAGTTGGATTCCCGATTTCGAAGGACTTAATCTCCCCGCTTCGATCGAACGGCTGTGTAGCTACGACCAAGGCATGGTCCTGCTGGCTGGGGTCACGGGTTCTGGTAAAAGCACGACCATCGCTTCGATGCTCAACTGGATCAACAAACGCTACCGCAAACACATTCTCACGCTCGAAGACCCTATCGAGTTCGTTTTCACCGAAGACAAGTGCCTAATCAACCAACGGGAGATCGGGCTCGATGTGGTGGACTTTGAAATTGGCATGAAACATGCCGTCCGCGAGGATCCCGATGTAATGCTCGTGGGCGAAATGCGTGACAAGGAAACCTTCATGACGGCCATTCATGCGGCCGAAACGGGGCACTTGGTATTCGGAACGATCCACGCCAGCACCGCTGCGTCGACAATCGGGCGTATCCTGGACTTATTCCCACAGTCTATGCACAGCGCGCTGCGGAGCGCGATTGCCATGAATATGAAAGGCATCGTCGCACAAAAGCTACTCAAGTCGATCAAGCCCGGTGTCGGCCGAGTGCCGGCCGTCGAGATTATGAATTTCACCCCCATGGTGCGTAAACTGATCTTGGACGAACAAGACCACAAACTGGGGGACGCGATCCGAGTGGGCGCCGAAGACGGCATGCAGGACTTCACCCAAAGCCTCAAGAAACTGGTCGACGCCGAACTGATCGATCGGGAAGTGGCACTCGAAGTGGCACCCAATCGCGAAGCACTCAAAATGGCGCTCAAGGGAATCGACGTTTCACAAGGTGGTATTCTTTGATGTTCAATTCTTTTGGAAACGTTTTCCCGCACTATGCATTGCTCTGTTTGTTGTTGGCCGGATTTTGCCTGGACCCCGCGACGACATGGGGTCAAGCCGGTTTGATCGATGTCGGCGCTGCGCAGGCGATCAACAGCGAGCTGGAAGGGAATCGGTCCCGCAAGATCGCTCAGGATACAGAAGGACTGCGACCGGAAAACGATCCCGCCGCAGCAACGGCGGGGGCCCCGGCTGCCGCGCCGGTCGTTCAAGACGTATTGCAGAAGGCCCAGACTTTGAGCCTAGATTTCTTGACACCCCTGAAGCTCGGGGGCCTGGTGGCCCTGTTCTGGATGTGGGTCGCCGCTGGAGATTGGGTCAACCGCGATAGTCAGATCTACAAACTGGGTTACCACAAATGGAGCCTAGTGATTTTTATTCCATTCATGCTGGTCGCATACGTACTGTTTTTCGTGCCGATCGCAACTTGGATTCGGGCACTGATTCTGTTTCTGGTGTTTGTAGCCACTTGGATACCCTACGTGTTGGTTCATAACAAGAGTGTCGAACCCCATCTGGCCGTGCTGACGGGTTCTTGGTGGCGATTCGCATTCGCTGCCGTCCTGAGCGGGATAGGTATCAAGGTCAGTTTCGAGCGGGTTGCGGAATACGAAAAAGGGGCTCCCGTCGAATTGCTCGCCATGGGGGCCGACGATCCAACCACGAACAACGCAAATTTACTTTCGGCTAGGCACTCGCCGGGCTACCTGTTGCTCAAGGAGATTGTGGCGGACATGATCCAGCGGCGAAGCGACAAGCTAATGCTCGACTTCACCCAACAGGCCGTGAATGTGCGTTTTGAAATCGATGGAGTCTGGCACAATGCCGAGGCCCGCGATCGCGAATCCAGCGACGTGATGCTGGCAGTCATCAAGACGCTCTCGAACTTGAATGTGAAAGACCGCCGTAATAAACAGGAAGGGCAGTTCGGAGCAAAATTCGAGGGTAAATCATACATCTGCCAGGTGGTTTCTCAAGGGGTAGCGACCGGCGAACGAGTCGTCGTGACTCGTCGCGGTGAAAAACGCAACCTGCAGCATTACTCCGATCTGGGGATTCGCGAAGGCCTACAAAAACAGTGGGCGGAAAGCATGGCTTCCGATGCGGGGCTTGTGATTTTCTCAACGCTCCCCGGCGGCGGACTAACGACACTGATGAATGTCTCGCTCGAAGAAACCGACCGGCTGATGCGCGACTTCGCGGCAATCGAAGATGTCCACAACCGCGAACACGACATCCAAAATATCGGAGTTACGACCTACGACTCCGCAAAAGGGGAAACTCCTGCCAAGATCATCCCGACTCTGATTCGCACCTATCCCAATGTATATGTCTTGCGAGACATGACCGATGTCGAAGCGGCCAAAATGCTGTTCAAGGAAATCAGCGATGATCATTTGGTAATCACGAGTATTCGAGCCAAGGAATCCGGCGAAGCCTTGTTACGGTTTTTGCAGCTTAAGATGCCTCCCAAGGAATTTGCCACCGCTGCCAAGGCGGTTCTTTACCAGCGTTTGATCCGCAAATTGTGCCCCGACTGCAAAGTCGGCTACACGCCGCCAGCGGACGTGTTGCGAAAACTAGGAATTCCCGCGGGTAAGGTCGAAAAGCTCTACCGCCCCCCCAAGCCGGAGGAAATCGAAAAACCCTGTAAGTCGTGCCAAGCACTCGGCTACCTAGGACGGACGGGACTCTTCGAATTGTTGGTGATAACCGACAAAATGCGCGAGATTCTGGTCAAGCAACCCAAACTCGATCTCTTAAAGGCCGCCGCCCGGGAATCTCGCCAACGTTCCTTGCAGGAAGAAGGAATTCTGTTAGTCGCTCAAGGGATCACTTCGCTGCAAGAGCTAACTCGCGTCCTGCAACAATAAATTTCGCATTCTAGATTGTATTTCCTCGAATTGGATTGGTTTCCGTCATGACTTACCTAGCCGTCTTGATCTGTGCGGTTCTGTTTGCAGGAATCGCCATGACCGTCAACGAAGGATTGTGGAACAACGCCATCGCCCTGATATCCGTGATCTTGGGTGGCTTGATCGCCATCTTTCTTGGAGTACCTGTTGGAAATATCCTGGTCGAACAGGCCGACCCGAGTTCGGCCAACGCGTGGTACTTTATATTTGCAAGCGTCTGGAGTGTGTTCCTATTTTCCGTATTGGTGATCCGCGTGGTGGCCGAGCGTATCTCGCGCACTCGCGTGCGTTTCATCACTTTGTTCGACAAGATCGCGGGCCCCATCGTGGGCATCTTGGTGGCGGTGATGTTTACCAGTTTCGCTACTTACACCTTGGATCGACTTCCTATTCAAGCAGGTGTGTGGAAGTATGCCGATGGTCCAGGATTCCCCCAGGCAGTATTCAAGTGGGGCCGAGCACCCTTCTGGAACGTGGCGAATCGATTCGCGCGTGCCGAGGGTATCGACACCACATTCACAGAAAAATAATCCTTCTTAACTTTAATAATTGGGAAGCGGGCACACTCCTCATGGATGTTTACGACGCTGACGAATTGGGACGCTACCGATCGCTAAGCAGTCTGGCAGTTTGTGCCCTGGTACTGAGTCTGTTCTCCATGTTGTCGCTCCTCGTGCCGCTGCTGGCGATTATTCCTCTGGCAGGAATCGCAGTGGCACTCTTGGCGCTCAAACGAATCGCGGCAACCGAGAATACGCTTTCTGGAACAGGTGTCGCCCGCTTTGCCTTGTTCCTCTCGCTGGCTTGCTTGGTCGCTGTGCCGATGCGGCTCTATGTGAGAGATACGTTGTACAAGACCCAGGCAGATCAATTTGCTCGGCACTGGCTGGAATTGCTCGGCACGGGAAAGGGTGTCGAAGCCCTCAATCAGCTTTCCAACGACGCGATGACGCGTTTTGCGAGGTCGGACAATCCCGATGCACCTCCTTCTCGGATCGAACCAGAAGTCGCGGCTGCTCAATTACTCCAAGATCCCCTAGTGACTAAATTCTCCAAACTGGCGACTCAAAGGCCTCCTTCCCTGGAAACCCTCTCGGCAGACTGTAGTTCCAACAATGGCATCCCCCGAGTTATTCTCACTTACCGGTTAGGTGATTCAGACCAAGTACCATTGGTCGTCAGTGCGATGCGTGTCGATCGGGCCGATCAGGTTTCCCGCTGGCTGATCGATTCTTGGAAGCTTCCCGACGAAGCTACCCACACTTATTGAGTTGCTCGAAACCCCTGGCCAGGGCTTCCAGTTCGCAGGAAATCTCACATCCGCACCTGGGATGTGAAGATATACCGATTATGGAAACCCTAATCATTGCAGGCGTTTTTCGGCAGCAAGTGTTGTCCTAGCGACCCTCTCCGATATTCGCCGATTGCCCAACAAGCAATACAACCGTTAGGGCTTCTCAGAAAGTGCCTGGAATCGCAGGAGAACTCGGATAAATGTGGTTCATCGCCTTGATTGGTGTTCTCGGCAGAGTCGATACATGAGAGCGAGGCGGACGCATCCCCGCGAATACGGTCCCCAGATCGACCGTCCTTTGGGACCGAAGTTCGTCGAACAATAACCTTTGCCCTGTTGCGAACGTAGGTTGGAGCCATAACGGCACACGGGCAGAACAGAAGGAGCTTCAAGGTGAAATTAAGAAAATGGACTGCAGGACTCGCTGCTCTGGTCCTCTCGGCGTCGCCAACCTTGGCCGCTGATGAGAACGTCGGGTGGTCGTCGGATTCTTTAGTAAGGCCCGCGAGCTGCGATAGTGGCTGCGATCCTTGTGATTGTGGCGACGCTTGCCACTGTGGAAGTGGCGTCGGCGCGGCTGGTTTATTCAGTGGCATCGGCCCTGGAATTGTCGAAGGATTCAGCCTAGCTGGGTTGCTCGGGTTGGACGATTCGGGCATCGAAGTCGGTGGTTGGTCGCAATTTGGTTACCATGACCTGTTCGAGCCGCTCTCTTCCGCGGCGACGGGCGAGGGCACTGGGTTGACTTTCAACGACGTTCCCCAAAACCTAAACATGCAACAACAGTGGTTCTACTTGGGACGCACCGCCGATGGATCGAACGGGTTGGACGTTGGTTTCCGTGGTGACTTTATGTACGGTACCGACGCGCAAAAGACCCAAGCTTTCGGTAATCCCGGCGCGGGCGTGCGCAATGGTGGTACGTTTGATGCATCGCTCGACCATGGCGTGTACGGCTGGGCAATTCCCCAATTGTATGGCG
>CALMBE010000013.1 GCA_937860165.1 uncultured Planctomycetaceae bacterium | reverse complement strand
CGCAATGATGAGGTCGGCGCAGCGCGCATGCTGCAGCAGCACGTCGATCGCCACTCGCCGCTTTGGTTCGACGTAGCGCCACTCGCTGCGGATGCCGTGGGCGGCAGCTCCGGCCTCGAAGCGTGCGCGAATGGCGTCGGACCGCGATTTCAGCATCGCCCGGCTGGTGTCGATCAGTGCCTTGCCGGCGCCGATCCACGGCGCAGGAATTTCTGCGAACGTGACGAACAGGCCGACGGCGAGAAACGCTATGAGTTTCAACAGGGGAAAAACTTCCAATCTGGCCATTTTTTTGAGGGCGTGATTGGTTCGATTGTAGCCCGCAAAACCGGGCTCAAAGTGGGAGATAAGTTCCAACCCACCCACGGCATGAGTGCTGAAGGTGACAAGCATACCGGGTTCACGGTAACCGGCATTCTCGCCCCCACTGGGACTGCCAATGACCGAGCGATGTTCATTAACATCGAGGGATTTTTCTTGCTCGAAGGCCATGCCCTTACACCCGAGGAAGGCGAAGCTGCGCATGTCTCGGTCGATAAGCTTCACAAAGACCACTCCGCAGACCCCGACGACCCCAACCACGGCATGCAGCCTCTGCCGAAATCGCAACGCGAAGTGACTTCGATCCTGGTCGTGTGCAAGGATTCGTTTGGCCCCATGATCCTGGATTCTAAAATCAACAAGGGCAAGGATCGCGTCGCGCAGGCGGTGGCCCCCGCAGGAGTGGTGGGTCGTTTCCTGGAAGGATTTGTCGGCCCGGTACGGGTGGTGCTGATGGTGCTAACGGTGCTCATTGTGATCGTCGCGGGGATCAGCATCCTGGTCAGCATCTACAACTCGATGAGCGAACGGAGCCACGACATCGCCGTCATGCGGGCCCTGGGAGCCAGCCGTCCGGCCGTAATGGGGATCATCCTCGTCGAGTCGATCCTGCTATCACTCCTGGGGGGGCTCGTCGGCGTCTTTCTCGGACATCTTGTCCTTGGTCTGGCTGGACCTCTCATTGAAGCCCGTACCGGCATCTCACTGCGGTTTTGGGACTTCAATTGGAAAGAAAGCTTGCTGATCCCCGGCCTGGTGGTCTTCGCGTCCCTGGTCGGATTTCTCCCGGCCCTGACAGCCTACCGCACGGATGTGGGCCG
This sequence comes from uncultured Planctomycetaceae bacterium, assembly GCA_937860165.1. Classification (GTDB taxonomy): domain Bacteria; phylum Planctomycetota; class Planctomycetia; order Pirellulales; family Lacipirellulaceae; genus Bythopirellula. Next base: position 11,129 of record CALMBE010000013.1, on the reverse strand, counting down.
AATCCTGGGCGGGGGCCGCTAGGATAGCGGAGCGGTGAGACAGGGCCGATCAGTTTTTCACTTTTGGGGTGCCATGCCCACGCCGGTACGCCGGTGTGGGCATGAGAATCTCCGAGCAAACATGGCACCCCCCATCTTAAAAAAGTGATCGGCCCTGAGTGCGGTGAGGTTCGAGTGTTCGCCCATCTGCGAATCCGCTAGAATGAATTGTCTCGGTTTCAAGCCTTGAATTCCAATTTACGAGGCGGTCATGGTTATTCTAATTCGATCTCAGTTTCGATATTCTGGTTTTATTGTCACCCTAGTAGTTTGTGGGTTACTCAACTGGCGGCTAGTCGCCGCGGTTGCGTGTCCGTTTTGCACCCCCCCTCAGCAATCGCTAAGCGAAGAACTTTCCTTAGCCAGCGCAGCGGTGATCGCCACTTTGGCCAAGCCCACCAGCTCCGAAGGTCTCGATGACCCAAGTGCGGAAGAAGGTTCGGCAACCACGAGTGCCCAGTTTCGAGTGAAAGAAGTACTCAGCGGCGAACATGCCAAAGTTGGAGATTTGATCGAGGCGGTTTATTTTGGCACGGACCCCCCGGACAAAGAGTTCTTGATCACAGGAATACTGGGGAATCAACTCGACTGGACGATTCCCCTCCCCCTCTCGCCGGGGAGTGTGGAGTATCTCAAGCAACTCCCCGCGCTTCCCCCGGCCGGAAAAGAACGCCTCACATTTTTCTTAAACTATCTAGAAGATTCGGACCCGTTCTTGTCGCAGGATGCCTACGACGAGTTCGCGCGGGCTCCCTATGCCGATCTGATCGCGCTCAAGGATGTGCTCGACCATGAGGAATTGGTCCGTTGGATTAATGATCCAGGGGTTGGCCCCACGCAGAGGCGATTGTATCTGACAATGCTTGGTGTCTGCGGTGGGGAAGCCGATATTGCCATGCTCGAAGAGCTTCTGAATTACGACTACGAGTCGATGCGACCTGGAATCGCGGCCTTAATCGGAGTGATGGGTGTCGGAGGTTCTTCGCTGGGCGTTTCGCTGGTGGATGAACTGGCCCACGCCGACGTGCGGGCCAAGCAGCAGTGTCTCGATGCCCTGATTGCGGCCTATTTGAAGCTCAAGGGCCCCGACGGGTTGGCGCTCATCGAGGAACGTTTTCTGAAGAATCCGCATACCGAATACACGCAACTCTACTCAACAATCATGGCGTTGAGATTCCATGGCGAAGAATCGTCCGAGATCCCAACTTCTCGACTTGTCCAGTCGCTCAGGTTGCTCCTAGACAATTCGGGAATAGCCGACCAAGTTATTCCCGATCTCACCCGCTGGGAAGATTGGGAAGTTATGGATCGATTAGTTGCAATGTTTAAGTCCTCTGAAAAAGATGGCTGGATCCGCCAGCCAGTCGTTTCCTATCTGCTCGTTGCCGCCGATCAAGTCGGGAATGTAGGCGAGAAAGCTAATGCCGCGATTGCCGAACTCGAGGCGATTGATCCCGAAGGGGTCAAACGGGCTCGAAGCTACCTTTCTTTTGGCTTGATGGCCCGCGGCACTTCCAAGGCTGCGAGCGGTGAAACTTCAGCTACCACGGACATCGAACAATCAACCGCACCCTCCGGCGAAAACTCCGAAGCGGACAAGCTAGGAGACAAAGTCGCGGCCGAATCGATAAGTCCTGTCGCAAAAGACCTCGACTCGGAAGCAGGTGCCAAGCCCCTCGCACCCAGCCGACCCATAATCCTCATGGTTCCTTTGGCTTTGATGGTAATCATGATGGGATTGTTCCACATCATGCTCCGCAGTGGGAGTTCCGGTTCCTAATTCCTGCGAACACATGTTCGACACTGTTCCACGGCTCGCCTCGATCAATGACTTCGACCAACTTTGAACCCATGACTCGCTCTGCCACGACACCATCCGATGACTTTGAATATCGGGCCCTTAGCACGGGCGCGATTGCCGCCGCCATTTTTGGCGCTTTGTCCCCCCTGACAATTGCTGCTGCGAGCGACAGCCTGGAATCGTGCTTGCTGCTTTGCCCCATTCCAGTGGTTGGCTTGATAGTCGGATTGCGCTCCTTGGCGGCGATTCGAGCCCGGCCCGATCAACTTAGCGGTTGGAAAATTGCCCTCTTGGGCACACTTTTGTCATTGGCAGGGCTAGTAGTTGGTCTGGGTTACGGCGGCTATGTGCATGCCACGGAAGTCCCCCCCAATCACATTCGCACTTCCTTTCAGAAGTTCCGCCCCGATGAGGCCGAAGAGCGATCCGGCATCCCCATTCCCAAGGATGTGCTAGCACTCGATGGGAAAAAGGTGTTCATCAAGGGTTATATGCGCGAAGATTCCACACCGGTGCGACACAATGTGCGGCGTTTTCTCCTTGTCCGAGATAACAATCAGTGCTGTTTCGGTGACCTGTCGAGTGTAAAACTCTACGACCAAGTCTTAGTAGACTTTGTCGAAAACGTAACAACCGATTATTCCACCGGCTTGTTTCGTGTCGCGGGAACGCTTCACTTGGTACCCGAGAACCTGCTCCGGGGGCCTGGATATCCTGTTTACACTCTGGTTGCAGACTACGTGCAATGAAATCCCTCTGTGCCTTAACCTGGTTGCTCTTTGTTGGCTTGTGTTGCTGCACGGGCTGCGACCGCAGTACTGTCGTGGCAAATACTTCCGCAACCGGAGCGACCCCAAACGGGACCGCGAGTCAGATTCGAGAGTCCTCTTTCGATGATTTGAAATTCGAGATGGAGCTCACCGACAAGTTTCATCGGAAGATGCTGGGATCGAAAGTCGAAGAGCTGTTCAACCGATCCATTCGCATCCGCGGTTTCATGTACCCCACGCTGAAGCGTCGCGGGCTGACTGGGTTTGTCCTCGTGCGCGACAACCAAGAATGTTGTTTCGGCCCCGGGGCGGCGCTCTTTGATTGCATTCGGGTCGACATGCACGAAAACTCAACAACCGAGTTCTCGATTCGGCCCATTACGGTCACCGGAAATCTCAAGTTCGAGGAATTCACGGACCTCGATGGCACGACTCGGGCGATCTATCTGCTCGAAGAGGGTGAAGTCGAGTAACCGATTCCTACTAGTGCTTTGACAACACCTAGATTTGGGGTTCGAGTCGACACAACTCATTCTTGCGGTGTTGGTTGTGTCGACTCGAACCCCAAAGTTAAGATGTGACAAAGCACTAGGTTTTCCCTTCTTCTTCCCCATTGAGCCCCAGTGCCGACAACCACCGTCGTCGTGGTTTGCCGTCGGCAGCAGGACTGGCTTTCGACGTGGCATGCTCCATTTCGGTGAGTTTCTGTTGAATTTCGGCCTCCTTGCGGGCCAGTGTGGCACGCTGCACGGAAATCTCTAACTCTGCGGCCCGCAGTTTCTCGCGCCATTCCGCTTGGAGAGTTTCAAGTCGTGATCGCTCGGCTTGGACCAGTTCATCCTGATCCATGAGGGTCGCTATAGCTTCTTCACGCGCCGAGCGATCAGTAGAATTGGCCCGCACCGATGACAACTCTGTCTGGAGCCGCACGATCTCGCGGTCTTTTTCGGCGACCACTTGATCCGTAATCGAAATCGTTTCCTCAACTTGAACCAGTTCTTCGAGGCGAGCAGGAGTCGGAGTGGTATCGGTTTCTTCAGACTCGAGCGATGCCAGCAAGCGTGCCTTGAGTGATTGCCAGTCTTGTCCTTCTGACGCGGCGGTAGCTCCCCGTTGAACAGGTGCCTTTTCAAGCTGCACCTGCAGCTTCGAATTTGCTTGTTTGAGCTGTCGAACATCATCGACTGCCATTTCAAAGCGACGCTGGAGATCCTCCAATCGCTGTTGCATGTCTTCGTCGACCCGCACTGAAGTGGCCTCTTCCAACTGCGACACTCGCAATGCTAACTCGTCGCGTTCGGTGCGGAGACTCACCAGTTCGGGAGATTCTTCCCCGGTAGGTTCTGGGCGGCGCGCGATTTCTTCCTGAAGCTCCGTGCTCTCGCGTTTTAGCCGCTGCACATCGGCCATGGCCAATTCAAATTTTCGGCCAAGCTGGGCGATTTCGTCCTCGCACTTGGTGTGATCGCTTAAGTGGCGGAGGTTTTCTTCCGCTTCACGTAGCCGTGAGTTGGCCTGTGAGTGCTTTTCTTGGAGTTCGCCAAGCTCTCGCTCGGTTTGAGCAAGTCGCTCAGTGGCTGCGTGATGTTGATGGGTGATCTCGGACACATTCTTCTGCAAGTTACCGACTTCGCTTCGGAGCTGTGAGCACTTGTCACAACTGGTAGTTTGCAGAACTTCTAATTTCGCTTGCAATTCCGCGCGCTCTGCTCGCAGCGTGTCCCGCTCGCCAACAAGCCCTTCCCGTTCGGTGGCGAGACCTTGAATTTCGGATTCTGCGCGTTCGGCTCGACGTTGAAGCTGAGAGCATTCCTCTTGCAGCGAATTCAATTGCTGGGTGTGTTGGAGTTCGAGATTTTCGGCTCTGGCCTCGGCCTCGGCAAGTTTCGTAGCGTGGATGTGCTGCTCGTGCTCAAGTTGTTCGCTGCGAACTCTGGAGACCTCGGCGTGCTGCAAGGATTCGCACTGGGCCCCCTGGGTCTCGGCTAGTTTTTGCTCCAATTCAACGAGCTGTTGCCGTTTCTCAGAAGTTTCGATTTCCCAGCTTTCGCAGGCCCGAACATTTTCTTGCTTGGCCGATTCCAGGAGCAATTCCAGTTCGCTCACGCGCGACAAAGCAAGCGCCTGTTGCCGTCCCAAATCAGCGTTTTCTGCCAAGAGTCGCTCACCATCAGAACTCGACTCGCCGCGCACCAAATCGAGCGTCGCGCGTGCAGATTTTAGTTCGACCTCCAATTGATTGCGTTCCGACAGAGATTCAGCAATTTGCTGTTGCAGCTGCGCAAATGTGGTATCCCGCTCGAACAGTGTCGAGCGCAATTTCTGCAACTGGTCTTGATTCTGCTGAATGGACGATTGAGATTCACTTAGTTGCTCGCGGGCAATCTCTTCGGCAATTAACATGATCCGCGAGGCGATGCTGGCTTCGAGATCACCAATCTGCCGGTGGTGCGTATCGAGCTTTTGCCCTATTCCCTCCCGCAAAGCGCGCAACGCTGCGGCGGTCCTTACGGACCGGTCTTCTGCAGGATTGGCGCCTGTCGGTGAAACGTCCATGAGAAATTTGCCGATACCAAGCAATAACCAAAGCGGAAAGCTACTGCGTGTTCCTCGTCAGGAAGCATGGGCAGAATAAGCAGAGTTTCCCAACGTCTTATAGGTCGCACCCTGAGGGTGGTCAATTCTGCCATTGGAGTACGTCGGGTCGTACCGATTATGCCGAATACCACGGAGTCAATTGTTACTTGGGGCTCTGCTAACCCTTCGTAAGCGAGCGATACATATCGGCAATCACTTGGCTGAAATTCCGCACGATGGTTTCCCGGCGCAGGCTGAACTTGGCAGTTATTTCGCCATGTGCTTGCTCGAAGTTGCGGTCGAGGATTGCAAACGGTCCGATTTGTTCCTCGCGGCTTCGACCAATCAGCAGGCGATCGATCTCGCGACGAAATAGCTCGCGAACTTTGGGATGCGTCACCGCGCGTTTCCGCGACCAGACCCACAATCGCTCCGCCCGTATTGCGGAACGCAGTGCATTGGGATTGGGGACAATCAGAGCCCCCAACATCGGTTTGCCTTCCCCCACCACGCACACATTTTCCACTAGCGGTGAATCCCACAGGCAACGCTCAACACTTGTTGGAGAAACATTCTTGCCCGTCGACAACACGAGAATTTCCTTGCATCGCCCCACGATCCGCAGATTCCCGGTATCGTCGAGTTCTCCCAAATCTCCCGTACGGAGCCAATCTTGATCGAATGCCGCCCTAGTGGCTGCTTCATCGCGCCAGTAGCCCTGCATCACATTCGGCCCTCGCACGAGGATTTCGCCCCCATCGGCGATCCGCACTTCAACTCCCTCCAGCGGCCGCCCTACGCTCCCAGAGGAGTAATTGGCGATGTTCGTGGCCGAGACCACCGGCCCGGCCTCGGTGAGTCCGTACCCAGCCAGCAACGGCAGACCTTGTTCCAAGAATACTCGCTCCGTCTCGGGCGCCACTCCCGCACCGCCACAACAACACAACCGGATTTCGCCACCGAGTAGCGAATTCAGCGATCCCTGCACATTGCTTTGCCCGGAAGCGAAAAGTTGGTGCGCAATCTTTTGATAGAAATAGGGCACGCCGTTGATCGCCGTGGGTCGAACCAACTGGCAGTCACGTAGTATCGTTTCACGACTTTCTGCCAGCACCAACCGAGAACCTCGGTAGAGCCACGTGTAGAGATCGCACGTCCGCGCGTAGCTGTGACTCAAGGGAAGAAAACAAAGCCGAATTTCCTCGCGAGGAGAACCTACAGCTTCCGCTGTGGCGATGGCGTTGCTGGTGAGATTGCCGTGACTGAGCATCACTCCCCGGGCCCGACCGGTGGTCCCTGAGGTGAAAAGAATCGTGGCTAAATCGGTGGAATGCGGATTTCGGAATTCGGATTGCGGAATGGTTTTGTGGCTTAGAAGCTCGCCATGGGTGACGCGAGCAACTTTTCCGCTCCCGAGAATACCTTGCTTGGGATTCGATACGACCAACAATTTCGCATCCGCCAGGTCCAGTTGCTCAGCAATCTGCTCGGCAGAGAGCGACATGTGGAGCGGTACATGCACGGCCCCGAGTGCGAGAACCGCCAGGTCAGTCAGAATCCACTCGTAGCTGTTGGGAGCAAGCTGCACGACGCGGTCAGCGTGGTCGATGCCACGGCTCAGAAGTTCCTGTTCCACGCACCTGACATCGCCCGCAAGCTCGAACCAGGTACGCCAAGTGAGAATCCCGGCTTGAATGATTCCCAAGGCGGGCTTGTCGGGATGTTCCGCTACCGAAGCAGCCAGCAGAGAGGGAATCGTGATCAGCGCGTTGGGATCGTCACGCCTTGGCTGCAATTTACCAGCCAATTCGGCATTTTCCGAATGGGAACCGTCTGGGGAATTTACCCAGGGAGTGGACATGGTGGTAACCCTCCTCTGGTAAGCAGTCTGTCGCGTCACGCCCGCAGTTGGCCGCCGAGTTCTATGCCAAGTGATTTCACCACGGTCTCACGAATCTTGTCGGCTTCTTCGTTGGTGAGTGTGCCGGTTTTCGAGCGGAGTTGAATTGAAAACAACATACTTTTCTTGCCCGGTCCCAACTTCTCCGTGCTGCGATATTCTTCTTGGAAAGTGAGCCGCTCCAACAGTTCGCCGCAACCCCAGCGAACAATGTGTTCGACATCGGCCCAGCGAACTTTTTCGTCGACCACGAGATTCAAATCCCGCGCCACCGGTGGGTAGGGGGATAACTCCTTTGCCCGCCGGACCAGCACTGCCGCGCTAACCAACAGGCCCAGATCGATCTCAGCGACTATCGTATCGCTACGCAACTCAAATTGCTCGCGCGCCGCCTGACTCACCACACCGAGATACCCGAGCAGCTTTCCGCCGAGTTTTAATTCAGCCCCCTGCCCTGACTCGAAAAACGGTGCATCGTCGGCTCGGGCGGAAAGTTCGGTGCCCGGTGCAACCGTGGCCGCGAGCACTTCGATAACCCCTTTGAGCTCTAAGAAACTGTGTCCGCTGGTGATGCCCAGCATTCGCCTCTGATCGGGAAGTCCAGCAGTGGTCGGAAGATAGACATTAGCGATCTCGAATAATTCGATATCCGAATTGCTCAAGGTTTCATTAGTCCGCCGCGCCGCAAGCAGACTCGGCAACAAACTTTGCCGTAGAGAATTGGCCCGCCTCAGCACGGGAGTGCCGGTGGTGAGGGGTTCGGCTGACGACCAGGGCTGAAACGTGGCGACCCACTCCTTGTCGACTGCACTGAGCGTCATTGCCTCGTCAAAACCTTGGGCAACCATCGAGTCGCGGACTTGATCGAGCACCCGATCCTCAGCGGTACGGGTCGAAGCCACCATCTTGACCCCGGCATCTTCGGGGATCTCATCGTAACCATGGATCCGGGCAACTTCCTCGACCAAGTCGATTTCACGCGACAGATCGGCTCGCCAACTGGGTGGAACCACCTTCACACACTCGCCACAGGCATGGGTTTCTTCACAGCCCAAGGCAGTGAGAATGTTTCTCACACGTTCATCAACGATGCGAATCCCGAGAATTCTCTCGATTTGCTTGAAACGGAGCTTCACCTGATTTCGAGGCGGTAGGGCTTGACCAACATCGATCACCCCGGCAGCGAGTTGTCCCCCCGCGAGTTCCAAAATCAACTCCGCGCAACGTCGGCTCGCCCAGTCGACCCCCTCGGGGTCGAGAACTCGTTCAAAGCGGTAAGACGAAGGACTGTGCAGGTTGAAGTGACGCGTTGTATTGCGAACCGAAAGCTGTGCGAAGGCGGCCGCTTCGATCAACAGATCGGTCGTGGTTTCGCTGACTTCGGTATCGGCTCCCCCCATCACCCCGGCCAAGGCAACGGCCCGCTCGGCATCGGCTATTACGCACGTATCGGCGGCCAGTTCGTAAACCTGGTGATTGATCGCCTCGAATTTTTCCCCAGCCCTCGCGCGGCGGACGATGATCTTTTTCCCAGCAAGCTTGGCGAAATCAAACGTGTGCAGCGGTTGGCCACATTCCAGCATGACGTAGTTGGAGATATCAACCACATTGTTGATCACGCCGATTCCCAGGGTTCGCAGGCGGTCGGCCAGCCACTTTGGACTTGGCCCGATCTTGACCCCGCGAATAACTCGCGCCGTGTAGCGCGGGCACAGATCGGGGCACTCAACCGTCACGCTGGTAATTTGAGAAACTTCCGAGCCCATCGCTTGCGGTTTCGCCGCGGGGATCTTCAGCGCTCTTTCCCACAAGACCGACACCTCGCGGGCGATGCCCAGATGCCCCAAGCAGTCGGGACGGTTGCTCGTGACTTCCACATCGATAGCAACGTCATCCCCGACTGGCAAAAAACCCTCGAGATTCAGCCCCGAGAGCGTCAGCCGATCCGTCAATTGCTCAACCGTCATCGGCAGCGCGACGTATTCTTTCAGCCAATTCCAGGAGACGATCATCAGAATTGCTCCAGAAATCGCACGTCGTTTTGGTACAGGGCGCGGATGTCGGTGATGCCATGTTGCCGCATGCAGACTCGCTCCACTCCCAGGCCGAAGGCAAAACCGGTGACTTCCTCGGGATCGTACCCCACGGCCCGGAGCACATTGGGATCGACCATTCCCGCGCCACCCATTTCCATCCAGCCAGCGTTGCCTTGCGCGTCGCGCCAATTCATATCGACTTCGACACTCGGCTCGGTAAAGGGGAAAAACGACGGACGAAAACGGATATGTACCTCGTCTTCACCCCCGAAATAACTCTGACAAAACATCCGCAGGACGCTTTTCAGGTCGGCCATCGTCACTCCGCGATCCACCAACAAGCCCTCGATCTGATGGAACATCGGATAGTGGGTCGCGTCGGCAGTATCGGGGCGGTAGACGCGACCCAGCGAGATAATTCGCACCGGTGGCAGCGTGGACTCCATCACCCGAATCTGCACAGTACTGGTCTGACTCCGCAACAAAAAAGGCCCCGGCGAGCCCGCTTCAGCGGGCGGGTCTTTCGCCACACCCAGATAAAAATTCTCGAGCGGATCCCGCGCCGGATGGACCAAAGGAATATTCAAAGCCTCGAAATTGTGCCACTCATCTTCAATCTCGGGCCCTTCGACGGCTGTGAATCCTAGCCGACCCATGATTTCTTTCATCGAGCGGATCGTTTGCGTGATTGGATGAAGATGCCCTACCCGTCGCGGTTTGCCCGGGAGGGTAACGTCCACAGACTCACGACTCTCGGGGGTGGCCGAAGAAAGCCTTGCCTGGGCAGTGGCAAAGGCGGATTCAACAAGGTTCTTCACCTCGTTGAAACGCATCCCCGCAGCCGGTTTTTCAGCGGGAGTTACCGAACCAAGTCCCTTTTGGACTTGTCGCAATTTACCGGCCTTGGCTCCCAGGAAATCCACCCGGGCATTTTCGAGCGCAACAACATCGCCGACCGCCAAAAACGCGGTTTCGGCCTCTTGGGCCAAGGAGTCGAGGGTGGCGAGAAAATCAGCCAGCGCCACGAGACGTCGCCTCCGCTCGGTTAAGCAGCCAGTGCTTCACGGGCCTTTTCAACCACGGCATCAAATCCCGCCGCATCATTCACCGCCATTTCGGCCAGTGTTTTGCGATCTAGGTCAATGTTGGCTTTCTTGAGGCCGCTGATCAATTCGCTGTAACGCAACCCGCGTTGCCGGGCGGCCGCATTGATGCGGATGATCCAGAGTTGGCGGAATTCTCGCTTGCGGACGCGACGATCGCGGAATGCAAACACGCCGGCACGAATTAAGGTTTCCTTAGCGGTTCGCAATAGGTTATTGCGGCCCCCTCGGTAACCCTTAGTTTTTTTGAACAGGCGCTTCTTGGCCTGATTGCGGGCACTGCCCTTGGTGGTCCTCATCGAAGGAACCCTTCACTCTCTAAGTGTCGCGCCCAGGCCCCTTTCCACAAGGAAAGGCGTTTTGTTGCCCGGCGAGCTTGATTTAAGCTGGCAAACTGTTAGTAGCTATTACCAGCCAAGGCAATGCGAATCCCCTTCGCATTGCAAGTATCGGTTTGCGCCGTGCCTCGCAAATGGCGCTTACGTTTCTGACTCATGCGTGCCGCCAAATGGCTCGTGCCAGCGCTGCGGTGCATCACTTTGCCCGTGGCAGACAAGCGAAATCGCTTCTTGGTACCTTTGTGGGTTTTCTGTTTGGGCATCTCACCATCTCCGACGAAATCCAGGACGAACATACAAGCCCCGCATTCTAGCAGAATTTGTTGCCGTGAAAAGGTGGCCTTTTCAGAGAAAAACCCCACTCAGCCCTCGAAAACCCCCTCCCCCCAGCCGGGCTGACACCTTTTCGGGGACACTTTATTCCCACCGGCCAAGCAGCCAGGACCGTCAAGGATAAAGAGAAGTGGGGAACGCTGATGTTCACTAATCTTCGCTAATAATCTTCACTAGTTCTACTGTCCCGACCTATCGACGTTGATTTATCCGCAATGGCGGCAAGCGGTTA
>CALMBE010000012.1 GCA_937860165.1 uncultured Planctomycetaceae bacterium | reverse complement strand
TGGGCTGAAAGCTGAAACGCCGTTGGCGTAGTCTACGGAAGTTATTCTTGAGTCACCCCTTAGATCACCGATTAGCTCACTGTAGTTCGTCAAATCGTGATTGTCGAACCGAAAGCCGAGGATTAAGTATGAGAAATTATGAATCCATCCTGGGAGCCGCGGAACAACTTCCTCCGGAAGATCGATTGCGATTGATCGAGGCTTTATGGAACTCGGTTCCTCCAGAAAGTGAATTGCCCCTTCATGCCGATTGGGAACAGGAGCTATTGCGGCGCGTTGGCGACGTTGTCCAAGGCACTGCTCCGACTCTTGCCTGGTCAAAGATTCGAGAAGAAGCCCTTGAGCGGATCGGCTATGGCAGTTGAGATCTTTTTTTCTGCTGAAGCACATGAAGAATTCAACGAGGCCTTCGATTGGTATTCTGTACGGAGTCACGCAGCCGCAATAGGGTTTGCATCTGAGGTCGATGTGGGGATTGAAAAAATCCTTCAATTACCGGATCGGTTTGCCAGGACTTTTGCAGGGTGCCAATACTACCGACTGCAAAAATACCCATTTCTGATTGTTTACTTTCGTGAAACCACACTCGTTACTGTCGTGGCGATTGCACATGTCAAGCGTCGACCTGGATATTGGAAGAAAAGAGTGTAGTTTCGTCGCTATTTATTTCCAGTGTTACCCGACGTGCTCGAGAATCAACGGGCCAAGCACAGGTGACTCTTCGGCGATTTCTATCGCCGCGAGCAAAAGTTGGCGGCCTTCCTCGGCGACATTCGCCGGGGCAAAGAGTTTCGCAAGGGGCTGACCTGTTTCTACTCGGTCGCCCAAACGCACGAGCATTTCAAAACCGGTCGACAGATCGAGCAGGTCGCCCAGTTGTTTGCGGCCCCCTCGCATGGCGATCACGGCTTGGCCAAGTTTTTCGGTATCCATCCTGGAAATAAAACCTGCTTGGTGCGTCTTGACTTCACTGGCCGGGGCGACCGATCGAGGGGCGTCGAGATTGCCACCCTGGGCGGCGACCATCTCGGCGAATTTTTCGCGGGCCGCACCGGAGTCGATCGTTTGCTGCAATTGCTGCCGGGCCGATTCGACGGTTTCGGCTTTGCGGGTCGAAACTAACAGTTCCGCACCCAAGGCCAGCGTCACTTCCATGAGATCGGCAGGCCCCCGGCCTTCGAGGGCGGCGACTGACTCATCAACCTCGACAGCATTGCCAGCCATCCGACCTAAGGGTTGGTTCATATCGGTCAGGAGGGCAGTGGTTGGCACATTCATTCGCTGGCCGGTGTTGACCATCGAGCGGGCCAACTGACGGGCCAATTCAGCAGTTTTCATGAAGGCCCCGCTGCCGAATTTTACATCGAGTACCAGGGCCTCGAGCCCCTCGGCGAGTTTCTTGCTCATGATGCTCGCCGTGATGAGCGGAATTGAAGGGACCGTGGCGGTCACGTCGCGGAGGGCATAGAGTTTGCGATCAGCAGGGACCAGATCGGCAGTGGCGCCGCTGATGACACAGCCGACCCGTTCGGTGACGGCACGCATTTCGTCCAGGGATAGATTCGTGCGAAAGCCGGGGATGGCTTCGAGCTTGTCAAGCGTTCCCCCCGTGGCGCCCAGGCCACGACCGGATATCATCGGCACCTGAAGGCCGCAACAAGCGAGCATGGGGGCGAGGGGGAGCGACACTTTATCGCCGATGCCACCGGTCGAATGTTTGTCGACTTTGGGCGTTCCTCCCGAAGGCCACGTAAATCGGGCCCCCGAGGCGAGCATGTGATCGGTGAGCGCGGCAATCTCGGCGGTCGACATGCCGCGAAGATAAATCGCCATTGCCAGGGCCGACATTTGATAATCGGGGATTTTGCCCGCGGCATATCCCGAGATGAATGTGCCGATATCCTGCGAAGACAATTCTTCGCCATCGCGTTTCTTGGCAATGATCCAGACAGGATTCATGAACGAATTCCTATTACACGGTTCCGAGAGTTGCCAAGACACCGCGCACGATTTTCGATAGCTTGCCGGCGGCGGTAGCAGCGGCAGCGATCACATCGTGTCCTGAGGTTCCGCAGGGGGCGTCGGGGGATCCAACATTGGTGATCGTGGACAATCCGAGTACTCGCATTCCCGCGTGCCGGGCGGCAATTACTTCGGGGACGGTCGACATTCCGACGGCATCGCCACCGATCCGACGGGCCATGCGATACTCGGCCCGAGTCTCGTAAGTGGGACCGCGCATCGCCACATAGACCCCGCAATGGACATTGAAATCCGCACGACGTGCGACTTGTGTGGCTGTGTCGAGCAACTCTCGATCATAGGGGGAGGACATGTCGGGAAATCGGGGTCCAAGCTGGTCGTCGTTGATTCCGATCAAGGGGTTGGCAAACATCAAATTGATCTGGTCGTCGATCAACATGACATCGCCAACAGCAAAATGCGGGTTCAACCCTCCTGCGGCATTGGAAACTATGAGCGTATCAGCCCCCAGCGCGCGGCTCAGCCGCGCTGGGATAGCTGCTTGCTGAGCGGTATAACCTTCGTAGAGGTGAAAACGCCCCTGGAAGGCAACGACTGGAACATCCTCAAGTTGCCCGCAAACGAGTTGGCCCTTGTGGCCCATGGCGGTTGGCTTAGGGAAATGTGGGATCGTGGCGTAGTCGATCACTTTCTCGACAGAGATTTGAGTGGCAAGTTCACCCAGTCCCGAACCAAGAACGATTCCCACCCGTGGCGATGTGTCCCAATGCTTTCGCACGGCGATAGCGGATTCCGATATTCTGTTTGCCCAATCCCGCATGGCCGATTATCCCCGTGCTCGTTCGTGTGCCAAGATTCCCGTCACCAATGCCCGCAACTTGGGTTCAGCCGAGTTGGCCACGGCGATGATTTCTTCCACATTCGCCGGTTTGAGCGAGTCGGGGAGACACATATCGGTCACCACCGACAAGCCCAATACCCGCATCCCGCTGTGGACTGCGACGATTACTTCTGGAACCGTCGACATTCCGACGACATCGGCTCCGATGAGCCGCAGAAAACGATACTCGGCGCGGGTTTCGAGATTCGGACCCGTGACTGCCACCATCACGCCGCGCTGCACGGGAAAGTTTTGCAAGCGCGCGATTTCCTGTCCCACGGCAATCAGTTCTGGCGTGTAGGGAGCACTCATGTCGGGAAATCGTGGACCGAGGCGATCGTCGTTGATCCCGACTAGTGGATTATCACCCATGAGATTGATTTGGTCGTCGATAATCATGACATCGCCAGGTACATACAGTGGGTTCATCCCTCCGACGGCATGAGTGACGATTAATAATTCCGCTCCCAGTGCTTTCATCACACGTACCGGGAGTGTGATTTGCTTGAGCGGGTAGCCCTCGTACTGGTGGAATCTTCCTTCCATGGCCACTACGGGGACTCCTTCGAGTTTCCCGCACACGAATCTGCCACGATGACTCACTGCCGTGGAGCGTGGGAAGTGGGGAATGTCTTCGTAATCAATGGCCACCGACGTTTCGATCCGGTCCGCGAAACCCCCTAGTCCAGTGCCGAGAATGATACCAGCGCGCGGAGTGTGATCCCACTGTTTGCGAATCGCACCGGCGGCTGATTGTATTTGATCGTAGAGGTCTAACATGGTTTGCAAATAACGTTATTACTAAGATGAAATAGTTACCACGAAAAACAGAGATAACGGGGACTGGGGATTAGAGATTGGCAAAGTGCTAAGCCGCTAGCGGCAAGAAAATACCTCTTGTTACTGACCACTGACCCCACTAACGACTTATGACTAACGACTTACACCTTTGGTTTAGTGTGTTTCGTGGTAAACTCTTAATAAGCGCCGGTGTTTTCCGCGTGTTGGCCTTGTTCGCCATGGGTGATCGCCAGGGTGCCGCTGGTTCCTAGGCGAGTGGCACCCAGTTCGACAAATCGCAGGGCGTCGGCGTAATTGCGAATGCCTCCGGATGCTTTCACTTGCACGCGCTCACTGACATGGGCCCGCATCAGTTGGATGTCGTGCTCCGTGGCTCCCGTGGCCTGCAAGGTGCCGTCGGCTGCTTTTAGGTAGCCAAAACCCGTACTAGTTTTAACAAAAGCGGCACCGGCAGATTCGCAAATCTCGCATAAACGAATTTTCAAGCCGTCGTTTGGCAATAGCCCCGTTTCAAAAATCACTTTGGTGATCACCCCGGCAGCGCGGGCAACATCGATTACGGAGCGAATGTCCGACTCGACGTACGCCCAATCTTGTTGCATCACACGCCCGAGATTAACCACCATGTCGACCTCTCGGGCCCCTTCGCGGCAGGCAATCTCAGTTTCGCGAACTTTTGCCCCTGTCGTCGTTCCCCCGTGCGGAAAGCCAATCACCGTACTGGGGACCACCGCCGAACCTGCCAGCAGTTCGCTGGCGAGTACCACCATCGAGGGTTTCACGCACACACTTGCAGTGCCGACTTCGATACACATCTCGCACGCATCGCGGAGATCGATATCAGTCTGTGTGGGACTCAATACGGCGTGATCTATCAATGAAACGACGGAGGAAGGCATGAGTGTAATCGTGAATTGGAGTAAGAGAAACTGGCAGTTGGACTCACCAATCGGCAGGCTCGATATACTGTTGAATCGATGTCCGCCACGGGCCGACGCCATGATACCCAATTCGCTCTGGGCGTGCCATTAGGCACGGCACTAATTTGCCACGCGGGAACGTGCAGCTATATTAGGCAGAAATCCACCGCTCGTCCGTGGAACTCACTGCGGCAAAGGTCGCTTCAATACACATTGTGGGGTCGCAGGAGTACCAGGACAGTTTTTGCCAGGATTTTGAGGTCTAACCACGGAGTCCATTCACGGATGTAGCGGTGATCGAATTCGATCCGGCGTTCCATCTTGTCCAGGGTCTCTGTTTCGCCCCGGGAGCCGTTTACCTGGGCCAGACCCGTGATGCCGGGCTTAACTTTGTGGCGGAGCATATAGCCGTCGATCAACAAGCGATATTGCTCGTTGTGGGCCGAGGCGTGGGGCCGAGGCCCTACGAGCGACATGCTGCCCGCCACCACATTGAACAATTGCGGCAATTCATCGAGTGAGGTTTTTCTGAGCAGTCGGCCAATGGGCGTAACACGGTCGTCGTTCTGGGTGGCTTGCCGGACCACGGGACCATCTTCGCAAATCCGCATGGATCGGAATTTCCAGACCCGAATTTCCTCCCCCATCAATCCGTAACGCTGTTGTCGGAAAAATACGGGTCCCGGAGAACTCCATTTCACTGCGGCTGCAATCAAGGCCAGTGGAATCGCAAGCAGCACCAGGAGCAGGGAACCTACCAACAGGTCGAAGCCGCGCTTGATCACGCCGTCGATTCCCGTGATCGGGGTCTCATAAACACTCACGACTGGCAAGCCGTTGATTTGATTCCAGCGAGCATGGAGCATTTGAAAAACGAAAAAATCAGGAACAATGTAGACCGACGCAGTAGTGTCACTGAGCGTGCTGAGGTAATCGCGGATGCGTTTTTCGGCGCGCATCGGAAATGTAATAAACACCATATCGATCTCCCCATTGCGGGCCTTTTCCGCCAGCCCTCGCAGGGTGCCAGCGCTGGGAAGCTCGTGACCGACTACCTCGCGCAGTCGGTGCGAAGGGCGATCGTCGAAGAAGCCAATGAATTCCAGTCCAAGTTCGGGCGATGCTTGAATGTTTTCGGCAAGTTGGAGCCCCAAGTTATTTAGTCCACAGATGGCAAATCGTTGGATGTTGAAACCACGTTTGCGCAGACCCTTGAGTACAATTCTCAGGAACACACGCGAACTACCCATGGCGAGCGGCGTGGCAATCAACCAGATGAGTTTAGATTCGTAGCTGAAATGGGCATTGAGCTGAGTGAGTAATCCTGCCCCCAAGACCAAAGGAGAAGTAATCATCCAGTTCAGACCCAAGCAACCAATTTCCAAGCCAATCCGCGAACCTCGCCAACTTCGGTACAGACCACTAATCTCCGACGCAATGTGGTGTACCAGGAGCGTGGTCGCTGCAATCACCGCCAGGGATTGTCCCGAGGTATCGGGCGTGAATCGAAGGGCCACACACGCGCCACCCACAACGGCTAGGGCATCCAGAAGTCGATAGATGATTCCCACAAGCGAGTGGTGGGTCCGAACCTGGTATTGGGAAGTTGAAACCATGGTGGGTCAGGTCGGTTGTGATAGGAAGGTCATGAGATTGCAGAACGCCACACATGGAACTGCTGATTTAACGAAGTTTACGTTCTACCTGGCTGAACGGTGGGGATATTTCGAGTCCGGTAATAGGTGTTGCGAAAATGCAACAGAATATTCTTTCCAAGCTGAGGTGGGGAACTTTTGTCGTTCGGAATACGTCGAATATGCAGGTTAATTCTGCCAGGTCGAGGCACTCGGGTGGACCATCGGGCATGTTCTGGCGTAGAACACACTTGTGAGAGCTCGGCTGAATCGTGTGAGACGGACATTCGATAGACAACATCAACAAGGAAAGCATCTGGATGATTCCTCCCCAATGGTTTGAAATGCTGTGCCGCGCGGTTTTCGGCAGCCTCTGTGTCTTGGTCTGCGCCGCCGCTACGGTGGGCGCCGAACTCGATACCCCGCTGAATCGTGCGACGGAACTGTTTACCCAAGGTAACTATCAAGAAGCCCTGAGCGCTTTTCAGGAAATCGTCGCCGAACCTCAAGCGGAATCTAAAGACTTGATTCAGGCGATTCAAAAGTCGGTCGAGTGCTATCGGCAATTGAACCGCGAACAGGAAATGGATGCTGTTCTCGAGTCAACCGTTAAACGGCACGCCAAAAACTGGCGTGTGTTAGCAGCGGTTGCCCGCGAAATATCGAATCTGGGGCACTTCGGCACGATTGTCGCTGGTGAGTTTCAGCGGGGGCCACAAAGGGGCGGACAGGGTCGAGTGGCCAATGCGCTCGGGCGCGATCGAGTTCGCGCACTGCAAGTCTTCTTGCAAGCACATGAGATTCTTTCCGAGAAGTCAGTCCCAGTTGACTTGAAGTCCGACGACGCTTACCAGTTGCTCGAAGGTTTTGCGAGTGTGATGTGGTCGGTTCAAACGCATGGGGCTTGGCGTTTACAGGAACTTACTGATCTCGCGGTCTTGCCCGAGTATGAGGAAGGCTGGAACTACGGCCGACAATGGATCGGCGCACCCGTGGATGCCGCGGGGAATCCAGTTTTTTACTCAATTCCCGTATCGTGGGAGAAATCCCAGAACGATGGGGAGCGTTGGCGGTGGATATTGCAGGAACTAGTTGATTGGCAGCCTGAACGGCACTCACAGGTATCGCGGATTCGCGCAGGATTCCTGAGATCTCAGTTTGGAGAGCAAACTTTGGCCGACTACGGTTGGTGGTTCGGCCGTCAGCATTCGGAAACTGATGCCGAGCAGCAGTCGGGAACTTTTGAGTTGCATACCCTGGGAGATCAGGAAACGATTGCCCGACTCGCCACGGGAATTCGCCGTTTCGAGCTTCCAGACGAACAAAATTTCATCAAACTCTACGAACAAGTTGCTGCCGAGCAACTCAACGCACAGGAGGGAGAAGGGCTGGGTCTGTGGGAGCAGGCGACCACGGAGCTGGCTAATCTGTTCGAGAATCGTCGCCAATATGCGAGGGCAGCCCACTACTGGAAGCAACTTTCCGAGCGCGGCGGAAGTCAGCAAGTTGCACGAGACCAGCTTGCGCAAATTACGGGAATGTGGGGGCGGTTCGAGCCGGTCGCTTCTCAACCCGCAGGCATGGGCGCGACGATCGAATTTCGATATCGCAACGCCAAGCGAGTGGAATTCGTGGCCCGTCGGATTGAGGTGCAACAACTGCTCGACGATGTAAAGACATATCTCAAGCAAAACCCAGAAAAACTCGATTGGAATCAACTCCAGATCGAGAGCCTTGGATATCGTTTGGTCCAAAAAGAGCAGCACAAATATGTGGGAGCCGAAGTGGCTCGCTGGAGTTTGGATCTCGATCCGCTGGACAATCACTTTGATCGTCGCACGACCGTGACCACACCCCTGCAGAAGCCTGGGGCCTATTTGGTGACTTCCAAAGTGATCGGAGGAAATTCGACAAGGATCGTGCTCTGGCTCAACGATACCGCGATCGTAAAAAAACCAGTCGAAGGGAAATCGTTGTATTACGTCGCCGATGCGGCTACGGGCCAGCCAATTCCGCAGTGCAATGTAGAATTCTTCGGCTACTGGCAAGAGCAGCTCGAAGGCAATCGCTTTCGGATCGAAACCAAGAACTTTGCGGAGCTAACCGACGAAAGTGGCCTGACGACCATCGATGCCGATGAAACGAACCGTCGGCATCAATGGTTGGCAGTTGCCACGACGCCCCAAGGGCGGTTTGCGTATCTCGGTTTCCGCAATATCTGGAGCGGGGACTATTACGATCAAATCTACCAACAAGTAAAGGTATTCTCGATCACCGACCGTCCTGTTTATCGCCCTGAGCAGAAGCTGTATTACAAGTTTTGGGTCGCTCATGCTCAGTATGACATGGCCGACGAATCGCAGTTTGCGGCGAAGACGTTTCAGATTGAAATTCGTGATCCCCAGAACGAAAAAGCCTACAGCACCCAACTTACGTCCGACCTTTACGGAGGATTGACGGGCGAATGGCAGGTTCCCGAGGGAGCGATCCTGGGGCAATACCAAATCAATGTGGTTAATCATGGAGGGGGAACATTTCGCGTTGAAGAATATAAGAAACCTGAATTTGAAGTGACCGTCGAAGCCCCCAAGTCCCCCGTGATTTTGGGTGACAAAGTCAACGCGAAGATCTCGGCCCGGTATTATTTCGGATCGCCTGTGACTGAGGCACGTCTCCATTACAAAGTCTTGCGCACCAGTCACCAACAGCATTGGTATCCCCCATCGCCTTGGGATTGGCTTTATGGGGCGGGCTATGGTTGGTTCTCGCAAGAGTACTCCTGGTATCCAGGTTGGTCTCGCTGGGGATGTATTGCTCCGTATCCCTGGTGGTTCTGGCGCGCACCTACCCCACCCGAACTCGTGGTTGAACAAGAAATTGCCATCGGTCCCGAAGGAACAGTTGACATTGAGTTTGATACCGCCGCGGCAAAACAGTTTCATCCCGATGAAGATCACAGCTACGAAATCCAAGTGGAAGTCGTCGATGCATCGCGTCGTACGATTGTCGGCACGGGACAAGTGCTGGTAGCGAGGAAGCCGTTTCAGGTCGTGGTTTGGACTGATCGGGGGCACTATCGGATGAACGACACCGTGACGGTGGGCACCGCCGCCCGAACACTCGCTGGGAAACCGGTGACTGGCAAAGGCATCCTGCGACTTCTCCAAATTGTTTACGAAGACGGTAAACCGGTAGAAACCGAGGCGGGAAAATGGGAACTCGACCTGGGGGAAACTGGCCAAGCAGAGTTGCCGATTAAAGCAGCCAATCCAGGCCAATACCGGCTGGCTTATGAACTAAACGATGGCAATAATCACACCGAAGAGGGCGGGCATGTGTTTACGATTGCCGGGCCCACCTTTGACGGCGCGCCTTTTCAGTTCAACGACTTGGAGGTCATCCCCGATCGCCGTGATTATCAGCCTAGTGAAAAAGCCGCGTTACAAATTAATACAAATCAGCTTAATTCCGTTGTGCTTTTATTTGTGCGTCCTGCCAATGGGGTCTATCAACCTCCTCAATTGGTGACACTCAAGGGGAAAAGTACGGTTGTCGAAGTCGACGTCCTACCGCGTGACACTCCTAACTTTTTTGTTGAGGCAGTCACGGTTCACGGTGGTCGGGTTCACTCTTTAGTCCGTGAACTATTTGTTCCGCCCCAGCAGCGTGTACTCAATCTCGAGGTGGTTCCCAACACGGTCGCATATCTCCCAGGACAAGAAGCCACCGTTGTCCTAAAACTTTCTGACTTGTCCGGAAAACCGTTTCTTGGTTCGCTAGCGCTGGCTGTCTACGACAAATCGTTGGAGTATATCTCGGGAGGTTCCAATGTTATCGACATTCGCGAGTATTTCTGGAAGTGGAGGCGGAGTCATCAGTCTCAGGGAGAAACCAACCTCGAAGAGTATTCCTCGGTGCTCGATGAACCCAACAAGCCGGGGATGGGGCTACTAGGGATTTTTGGAGATTCGGTGGTTGATGAGATTCCCAGTAACAAGAACAAGGAATGGTTCAGTCGCGATCGCAGCGGTGATCGACGACTCATGCTTGGCGCTCGATTCGCTGAGAACGCTCCCATGGCCGCCGCGATGGCCGAGGGCGGAGACTTTGCTGGGGAAAAACTAGCGGTACTTGATGGTTCTCGGTCCAATAGCACTGGGGGCGCTGCCTTGGTAGAGCCCGTGATTCGCCAAAACTTTGCCGACACCGCTTTCTGGAAGGGAACCCTGGAAACCAATGCGGAAGGGCTGGCCGAGGTTCGTTTCCCCATGCCCGAGAATCTCACAAGTTGGAAGATCAAAGCCTGGGGTATGGGGCATGGCACTCAGGTTGGTGAGGGATCGGCCGAGGTAGTCACGCGAAAGAATCTCATCGTGCGGCTGCAATCTCCGCGATTCTTCGTCGAACGCGATGAGGTGGTCCTTTCGGCCAATGTCCACAATTATTTGCCCAGCGACAAAGAGGTCCGAGTGCGATTGGAATTGGAAGGAAACACGCTTCGTGGTCCGACAGATTTGGAGCAGTTAGTAACAATCGCTTCCAACGGTGAGAAACGCGTTGATTGGCGGGTTAAAGTAATCGGCCAGGGGACAGCGACGATTCGCATGTCGGCCCGCACCGACGAAGAGTCCGACGCCATGCAAATGAGTTTTCCCGCGTTGGTTCACGGGATGCTTAAGACCGATTCCACCTCGGGAGTGATTGCTCCTGAGGAGACTTCCAGCGAGTTCACCATTGCCGTCCCAGCCGAAAGGCGTGCCGAACAGACAAGGCTGGAAGTTCGCTACACCCCTACTCTAGCAGGTGCGATGGTCGATTCGCTCCCTTACTTGATTGATTACCCTTACGGTTGCACCGAGCAGACGCTCAATCGGTTTCTGCCGGCGGTTATTACCCAGCAAACACTGCGGAAGATGGGGATTGATTTAGCGGCGATCCGCGACAAACGGACGAATCTCAACGCCCAAGAGATCGGCGACGATCCCATACGTGGTACTGGTTGGCAACGGTTCGAACGCAACCCTGTTTTCGATGATGCGGAACTCAATACCGTGGTTAAAGCCGGAGTCAATCGACTGACGGAAATGCAGCTAGCCGATGGTGGTTGGGGATGGTTTAGCGGCTACGGCGAGCAGAGCACCCCCCACACAACGGCGGTCGTAGTTCATGGGCTTTTGGTTGCCCAAGAGAATGGAGTCGCAATGGTGCCGGGCGTATTGGAGCGAGGTCTTAGTTGGCTAGAGAGTTATCAAACTGAACATGTGCGACTCATCGAACGATACCTTGCCGACCAACAGTTACCCGTTAAAGAACGCAGCCAGCAACCCTCGAAATCTGCTGCTGACGATCTCGACGCCTTGGTCTACATGGTTCTCGCGGAAAGGGGGGGTGATCAACCTACCAGCAGCACCATGGGCAAGATGTGTGACTTCCTTTACCGTGATCGCACGAAGCTTGCTGTGTCCAGTCTGGCAACTTTTGGGATTGGTCTAGAAGTTCAAAAGGAAACGGAGAAGCTGGCCATGGTACTCCGCAATTTGCGGCAATACGTGCGGCAGGACGACGAAAATCAAACCGCGTGGCTCGAACTTCCTGCGAGCGGTTGGTGGTACTGGTACGGCAGCGAGTTCGAGGCCCACGCTTATTTTCTCAAATTGCTGGTAGCGAATGATCCTCAAGACCCGGTTGCGTCGCGGTTGGTAAAATACCTTCTCAACAACCGCAAGCACGCTTCTTCTTGGAATAGCACTCGCGATACTGCCCTGGTGGTAGAAGCCTTTGCCGGATATTTGAAAGCCACAGGCGAAGCCGAGCCGGACCTTAAAGTGGAGGTGTGGATCGACGGTCAGCAGCGAAAATCGGTAGCGATTACCAAGGAGAATCTCTTCACGTTCGAGAATAAACTCGTCCTGACGGGCGAGGAACTTGCGGCTGGTCGGCATACCATCGCAATACGCAAACAGGGTAAGTCACCCTTGTATTTCAATGGGTATCTATCCAATTTTACGCTGGAAGACGACATCGCCG
>CALMBE010000011.1 GCA_937860165.1 uncultured Planctomycetaceae bacterium | reverse complement strand
ACTGGCAAAGCTATTGCCGCTCCTCGAACTGAGCTGGACGATTTGTTACTTCGGGAAGAATTGGATAAGTCCGGGGTGTATATCCTGATAGGAACTGACCCTCTCTTCGGTTCGCCTCACGCCTATATTGGTGAAGCAGAGGTTATTCGTGATCGACTCAAACAGCATAAGTCCAAGGAATTCTGGATTTCGGCAATTGTATTCGTGAGCAAAGACGAGAACCTAACCAAAGCTCATATCAGGTACTTGGAAGGTCGAATCATCGCAGAAGCCAAGCAGATTTCTAGGTTTTCACTGGACAATGGCCAAGCCGGTGGATCGAAACTTCCTGAGTCTGACCGAGAAGACATGGAAGTCTTCCTTAATCACGTAAGACAATTATTGCCAGTTTTAGGATCAGACATTTTGATACCTGTAGGTCAACCTGCTGCTAAGCAACAACCTGGTGGAATGCTGTTCTGTCGAATGAAAGGCGCTGAAGCTCGCGGACATCGCACTCCAGATGGCTTTGTGGTACTCAAGGGATCTAACGCTGTCTTGGAGGAGAGGCAAAAAGCTCACAAGTGGCCAGCATCAATTGCTCTCCGAAATAAGTTGATTGCTGATGGCACCCTTGTTCAGAAAGATGGCTTTTACTATTTCGTGAAAGATGTGGAGTTTTCTAGCCCGAGTGCGGCAGCGCAAATGGCCTAGTTGAGTGGAAAACAAACGAGGGAGTAATTCTCAAGGACATCGACGAACAGGTATAACTTTTTGGTAGTGTGTCCTAATTGGCTGCGCCCAACAAATAGGAACGACAAGCAGACTAAGCTTTGCGGCTGAGAGTCTATCCTAATACCGTAGGACGGTCTCTTAGGCCGTCCGGAGGTTGAAAAGTTTCACGAAAATACTTGGTGTACGGCCCAGGGGACCGTCCTACGTATGGGTTCTCGGATAGGCTCCAATTCTTTGCTTCATCCAACCTGCAGTTTCGGGTTATTGGAAGGTAAATGTCGCCCCAAAACGCTACGAATTCAGCATCCAAAGTGTTGCGTTTGAGGTTAGAAACCACCTGAAGTCCAGGCGTATATGGACATGTCCCCTTTTTCTTCTCCAACTTTGGCTCTTGGTAGAACTCCTCACTGCCACAACGCATTCCGTTGGTTGGTGCCTCACCCACCTTTGGCCGCATTCCAATTCAGGTGGGTAAGACCCCTGTAATCTTGGTGGTCTTTGGTGGGAATTGACAATTCATCTCTGGCGACGTGGGGGCTGTCTTACCCACCCTACAAGGCTTAGTTGTCATTCCCACGCAGGCGGGAATCCAGTGCGGAGGTTAGAGCGTGAAATACTGGATCCCCGCCTGCGCGGGGATGACGAGCGCGCCTGGGAGGATAAAAGGGGACAGGTCCATATCCGGTCGCCACGATTTAAGAAGTGGTAAACCAATCCCCCGGTGTAATTCTCGCGGCTCAAGGCATGAATGGAATCTATGCCTCGTTTTCTCACTCGCACATCACCATCCGAGTTCGCGTACCTAGCGGCGGGGCTGGACAATTACGCAGGTAGCCGAGGATATCGGAAAGCTGAGCCGTGGCGAGTGCGAGGCAGGAGTCGGCACCCCCATAGTACATGCGGATCACATCGGTAATCGGGTCCAGTATCCAACCGCAGGGAAAGACCACACCGTTGACGTCGCCATGCCGCTCATAGGACGCCTCGGGTGCAAATATCCACTCATCGCTGCGACGCAGAACTTGCCATGGATTTTCCAAGTCCAACAAAGCCAAGCCCAACCGGTAGATGCACCCGCCCGGGGTGTGCCGCACGCCGTGGTAAAGGATCAACCATCCTTCGGGCGTTTCGAGTGGTGGCGGGCTGAGGCCGATCTTATTGGCGTCCCACCAGGCACCGCGCCGTGCGTGGAGCAAGATGTGGTGATCTCCCCAGTGAGTGAGATCGGGCGAGAAAGAAAGCCAGATGTGCGCCCCCGAACTGCCAGCCGAAACGGGTCGATGGATCATCGCGTAGCGATTTCCAAACCGGCGGGGAAAGATCGCGGCGTCTTTGTCCTCGGGCGGCATCACCGGGCCAAGCCGAGTGAATGAAGTAAAATCTTTGGTGCGTGCCAGCGAGACCATTGGCCCGCTGGGCGAATAAGCGGTGTAAGCAATGATCCACTCTTCCCGCTCCGCCACCCAGGTAAGGCGTGGATCTTCGACACCCCACGCCTCCTCTGGAAAGTTTGATTCGTCGGGCGAGAAGATTGGCTTGGTGTCGATGCGCCAGTTCGAGATGCCATCGTTGCTGCGGGCGACCGTCAAGTGCGAGTGGCCCCTCCGATCTTCGACTCGCACCAATAGGATGGTCTCGTCCCCCAGTTGGCACGCCCCGGCGTTGAACACGGTGTGGGCAGGATAAGGCCAATCCGCTGCCGTGAGGATCGGGTTCGCGACGTGGCGATGGAACAATTCCTTGTGCAAGCTAGGGCGAGTCGATTCCCGAGTCATTTCGTTGTCCTTGAAGGTGGTATCAAATGAGAAATGGATTTGTTTTCACTACGAACTGGCGATGGCAATGGCCTGGGAAGTCTGCCCCCTAGGTAGGGCTTCAGCGGTATGCCATGCGGTCCACAGATAAGCGAGTGTCGACTCGGCACCTTGGTTCTTATTGACCCCTTCCTGTTGAAGTCCGTCAAAGCAGCCCCCGCACGACACGTCGGCCAAGGGTTGGTTCAAACTATTCTTGCCGTGAAACCAGTCGTGGGCCCGCCGAAACACGGCTAGATAGTTGTCGTCGCCAATTAACTTCAAACCCGCCAGTGCCGCGGTAGCCATCGTGGAAGCCTCGACGGGTTGTTGGTCATACAGCGACTTCTCTTCTCCGTGTGGATACCAATCGCGGTTGCCAATCGGCCAAAAAACGCCGTCGGCCGTGGTGACCAAATCGAGAAAGGCGAAGGAGGATTTAGCGACTGCGAGAAACCCTTCATGAGGCCAACGCTCGGCAGCGTCGAACAACGCATGAGGCAGCACCGCGTTGGCATAGGTCATCCGCGACTCGAACCACGGCCAATCGGGCCGTTGCGAGCGGTCGTAGCACTCGACCAACCGATTCGCTGCAAGTCGGGCGACATTCTCCAACGGGCCAATCTCCTCAACCCCGGCGCGCCACAACTGGACGTAGGCCTGGATTATATAGGCCTGGGCCCGCAAGCTCCGCAGTTCAGCCAGCGCCGGAAGGACGGCATCGAGTAGCTCACCCGCTAATTCGCGGAAACCAACTGGTAATCGACTGCCGAGCACTTCGGCCAGTGCCAATACGGCTTGTCCTTGACAATCACCCGTGCCTGCGGCATCCAGCCAATCGCGCTGGTAGCTCATGAAATTATGGAATCCACGAACGGGGCACCGGGCATGTTCCAAAAAGCCCAAATAGCACCCCACTCGCGTCAACAGGGCCTCATTGGGTTGCTCGCCCCAGAGACGTGCGCAAAGGCGGAGGGCCCGAGCGTTGTCGTCGGTCGTATAACCGCTTTCGCGCCGCGGAATACTATAAATGGCGTGCTGAATTAAGCCCGTAGAGTCCGTCATGCGGTCCAAGTGAGCTAACGAAAATAAATTGCGATCTGACATGCGGATCACCTGTGTAAGAGGTCTTCGTGTTGACTCTCGCCGCCTTGCAGCGAGATCCTGGGAAAGAAAGGCATCGACTGAATGTGGCTCTCGGCCACGACTTGGTCGAAAAAGTCCAAATACTTCTGACCCACGTTGGGCCAAAACATCGGTTTGGCATATTGGTAGGCCCGGCGCCGGGTTTCGGCAAGCAACGTGGCATCCGTCAGCAGTCGCAACGATGCTTCGGCCATCGCCGCACTGTCGGCAAAGGGAACAAGTATTCCGCGCCCTTCGGCAAGCACTTCTTTGGCGTAGAGGTAGGGAGTACTTACTACTGCTCCCACGGCCGCTAGGGCGTAGGCCATCGTACCGCTGGCAATTTGATCCTTACCAGGATAGGGTGTCACAAAGACATCGCACTTGTGCAAGTGCGCGAGGAGCTCCGGGAGATTGAGAAACTCGTTGACAAATTGCACATTCCCGCCGA
This sequence comes from uncultured Planctomycetaceae bacterium, assembly GCA_937860165.1. Lineage (GTDB taxonomy): Bacteria > Planctomycetota > Planctomycetia > Pirellulales > Lacipirellulaceae > Bythopirellula. The sequence continues at coordinate 2,863 of CALMBE010000011.1, read as the reverse complement.
CGCCCAAAGAGTCGGCCAGAGCGACCAGCCCCTCGCGATAAACTTCCCCCTCCTGACGCTTCACCTGGGGATGCGTGACGCCGACAATGTGATATTCCGTCTCGGGGCAGGCGGCCACAATCGCGGGCATCGCGCGGATCATGTATTCCAATCCCTTACCACGGTTGATCAGGCCAAAAGTGCAAATAATCTTTCTAGGGATACCCTCACTGCCGCTGCTGGCTTTTCGGATATACGGAACTTCAGGCACGCCATGTGGAATCACCTGCACGGACGAACCCACCACTCCGTAGACTTCAGCCAGCAACCGAGCGGCGATCTTGGTCATCACTATGATTCCTTGGCTGTTCTTCGCGAGATCCTGGACGATCTTTCTCGGAAGTGCCTCAGGTTCGGTCAGCAGTGTATGGAAAGTTGTTACGACTGGCTTCTCGCAAGCCCGCATGAAGTCGAGTATGCGGGAACCCCATTCCTCGGGATAAAGGCCGAATTCGTGCTGCAAACTCACGATGTCGCAAGGCCCCTTATTTACCACCTCGGCGGCGAAGCGATACGCGCTAGGACGACTATTGTCGATGATGTGAACTACACGGGGATCACTCGCTGGAAGCTGCCGGATCTTTTGGATCGCCGCGACGCGGGATACGTTGTGGCCTGCCGCCATATCCACGGCATCGGCCGAGTCCTTCGTAAAGGTCGCCAAGCCGCATTCTTCGGGAGGATAAGTCGATACAAAGAGGGGTCGAATGGAATTCATAGGTCACCTACCCATCTGATTTGGACTGCAGAAACTTTTCGACCACGAGTCCTACGGCAGTGAATTCGCCTTCAGGCCTGCTCGCCGTGGGAACTACGATGGACTCTGACTTGGTCGCGCCGCAAACTGCGCCGTAACCCGAATGAAAAAGAGATAGCAATAAAAAAACCAGAGCAATAAAAAAACCGATGTGGAGCGGCGCCAACGGCGCCGCTCCACATCGGTTTATTCGTCAACGAGCCCCCTGACTTCTCAGGTTGCCCTTTATCTAATCATCCGAAGAACGATCTGTCGTCCATGGCTGCAACATTCATTGCAGCCTTCTCCACAGTTGACTGCATCATAATGTATCTACCGCCAACGCACAAGGGTAAACAAAAGGACCCTTGCGAAAGGGAATTGACGACTTATTAGCCGTAACCAGCGTGCCAACCGCTAGTGTGCAGTGAAGCGGGTTATGCGGATTAGAGTCTTAATTGGTGATCAGCCGCGATGCAATGCTTCGCAGGTAGCGGGCTGGAACAAGGTATTCCGCAGTTCCGGCAATTCTTTGAAAAAAAGCGCGAGTTAAGGATTCATAACTTGCTGAGCGCCTTGAAAACAGCCTCCTCAGCAGAATCTGTGGGTGAAGTGTGACTCTGGGAGTTTTCCGAGGTTATGAACGAGAGCGAGTTTTGCGATTTCGGGGGTGAGGAAGCCGTAGGAATTTCTGGTTACCAATTTCACTTTGTTGTTCAAACCCTCGACGGCACCGGCTGAAATCTCGCCCCGGGCGTGGAACCAGTTGAGAATCAGTGGCCGGAGCGTACGAGCCACTTTCTTCAGCGACTCCAGCCGCGAGCGCATGGCCTGGGTTGTCCACTCATCGAGAAACTTCCTCGCCCAGGTGGGGCTAACGTATTCCCGGAATCGCTGAAAGTCCTCGCGGAGCAGGTACGGCCCAGGGGACCGTCCTACGTTTGGGTTCTCGGATAGGCTCTAAATCTTTGCATCATCCAACCTGCAATCTCAGGTCATGATAGGCGAATGTCGTCCAAAAACGCTACGAATTCAGCATCCAAAGTGTTAAGTTTGAGGTTGGAAACCACCTGAGGTCCAGGCATATATGGACCTGTCCCCGTTTCTTCACTTGAGCGAGTTCCGCGGGTGAAGAATCAGCATCGCGACGGCCGCTAACGCGATGGACGCCGACATCGGTTCTGGGACGGGTGTGAAACTAATGGTACGAATTCCGTAATCGATCGCCGTGAGCTGACCGTAGCCGCGTTCGAATGAACTGGTCAACTGGAACGACGTTGCCAGTCGCTTGAGCGGGCCGAGGCCGAGCTTGACGTAGCCGAATGGGCCGGACAAGGGATCGTTTTCATCCTGGACGATGCGGATGCTATGGTCAAGAATCGGTAGTGAGTCGACGTCGAAGGCGACCAAATGATAAACGGCGGCTCCCTGAAAGAATGGCGCGATCTCGACGGAGAGAGCTGTGACCCCCGTCGAGAAATCGCCGGTGATGGGTAGGGTAGTCATCGCGTTTTGGCTGACAACAAGTGCAGGACTTCCCTGCAAGGTCGACGTGACGTAATGGCTGTCGCCGAGGGTGAGTCCTGCAGAATGGTAGTATGCAGGATCAAGAAACGCGTTTGGCGGAGCTGTCGAGAAACTGACGACGACTTGCGCGGCGCGCAGTGAGCGCGTCTCGACGCCGAGCAGAAAGATTGCCGGCACGGCGAGGGCGAGTAGTCCGGTCTCGATAATTCGACTCAACGGATCGCACTTTCGAAGGGATGTTTGTTTCGGAACCAGACTTTTACCCATTTTAAACCTTGCCGGAAGACCTGGCTATGGGTCGTTCGGAAAAAAATGTAACACGGGGCTAAATAGCATCAACTTCGCGCCTAAGCTCTGGATTTTATACGGACCGGAAAAGGGGTCAGATAAGCTCTGTATAAAACCTCGCGTGGGAGAAAAGGCGACAGGTTCGTTTCTGGACGCTCCGATTTAAGAAGTTGTAAACCAATCTCCCCGGTGTAATACTCACGGCACAAGGCATAAACGGAACCTATGCCACTCGACGCATCGCGTTAATATGGACCTGCCCCCTTTGTCGCC
>CALMBE010000010.1 GCA_937860165.1 uncultured Planctomycetaceae bacterium | reverse complement strand
GAAGCGGTCCAGGCCCCGCTGGTCAGGCAGACCTGCCCGCAGTGAATTTTGCCCCGGGGGGTGACCGCAGCCAGGACTTTTTCGCAGCGGCGTTCAAAACCGACTACCGGAGTGTGCGGTCGCAACACGACCCCTGTGGATTGGCAAGCTGCAATCAGCGCCCTGAGGTGCCATGGTGGCCGGAGCTGTGATTCCCCCGGTAAAAAAGCTGCCTGCAGCTTCGTGCGAATCGCTGGCTCCAAGTCGGCCAGTCCCCTCGAATCCAGCATTTCGTGCTCGATTCCCAGGTCTGCCCACTTCCTGCACAGTGGGGCAATATCGGGGTCAAGATACACTGCACCCGAGCGGCGAAATCCGGTATCGACGCTTGTTGCTTCCAACAAACGCTCGTGCCAAATCGGATGGAGTTGGTGACTCAAACCGGCGAGTTGGTCGCGAGCAGTAAGCTTTGGCCAAAGAGTCTCGGGGGGACCTGGAGGCAACATCCCCGAGGCCGCCCATGAGGATTCGTTGCCCATTTTACCGCGATCTGCGACGCAGACCTTGGCCCCCTGTTGGGCAAGCTCCCAGGCCAGTGAGAGCCCAATGATTCCCCCGCCTACCAGCAACACGTCAAAATTTTCGGTAGCCATCGGGGTTCATTCTAACCCAACAGACGTTTCAGCAGGAGGGGCTCAACTTTGCCCCGAAAGCGGATTTTGCCATCGATTTCCACCACGGGCACACACGTATCAAACCGTTCGTGCAGCTCGGGATTGGCGGAATCGATGTCTACCAGTTCAGGTTGAAGTCCCTGTTCAAGTAGCAATTCATAGGCTTCGTCACAGAGATGGCAGCCTGCTCGGGTATACAGTTTGACGTTCATTGGTTGGTGGCTGGACGAGAGCGGAGAGCTGAGAGTCGAGAGCCAGAAGGGTTGGGGCTGGCTCTCGACACTCCGCGCTCGACTCTTAGCTTTTGAGTGGCTCTCGACTCTCCGCGCTCGACTCTTAGCTTTTGAGTGACTCTCGACTCTCCGCTCTGAGCTATTAAGCGTCTAGCTACTCCTTAAATTGTCAAAATACGGTTTCTGGGTTGTCGGCGAAACGCAACTGTCAAGCCAACGAAACCCCCTACAAGAGGGGGTAGGCCGGTTTTGCTAAGTCCCTTTCCTGTATGGTCTTATACGAATCGCTTTGTGGCCCCATAGCCGCCTGACTACCATGGAATAAGCTTTAGGTAGACCCCAACACGCTTTTCCGGGGTCCTAAAGAGACCGTTAACCCACCTGCGGTCTGGTGAGACTCTCCCAAAGAGTCGAGGCAAAAATATCCAGCTTACCAAAGGCTCGTGCGATGAAGTCGCGTCGGCAAATGCCGCTGAGAAACACTAACTATCAACCGCGAGGTCCCATTGTACCTTCGTCGGTCCCGTTGTCGAAGCGGGCTCGGAGGTTGCAGTTAGGAAGTCGCGACGCGAAGGCCCCATTTGCGCCCCCCGAGGATTGGCATGAGCCCACCGAAAATGGCGGGGACTACCGGATCATTGTCCAGTCGCCGGGCGAAGGCTACCGCCATGTGGTCTCCCCGCAGCAAGTCCGAGAGCGACTGGATCAACTGCCCGAGCATTTCCTGCGGGGACTGGAAGTTATTCAGTTCAGTCGGATGACCCGGAAAAAGATGAGTTTCCCCTGCTACGGGATGCAATGGGGTGCGACGCTCTACCTGTATCCCCTGGAAGAGACCCGCGAAGAAGTGTTCCATTGCCCCCCCAGGCCAGAAACCGTAAACGAAGCGAAGATGTATGGGGGGCGTTGGGATCGACCCACCTCCAGGTCGTGGAGATTAACCTGGAGCGAAGAAGCAATTCAGGACTTTTATCTCAACAATATCCTAATCCACGAACTTGGGCACCTGCTCGATGACCGAAACTCCGGCTACACCGATCGTGAACGGTATGCCGAGTGGTTTGCGATCGAATACGGCTATCTAGCCAGTGGCGGGCGAGAGGCACGGCGTCGGCAGGTCCGGCGGCGGCATCACAGCAGCTAGGGGATCCGTCGAGCGTCCAGCAACATCCCAACCCTTCCGACCCTTTGGTCCGGGAATCCGGGGGAAATTGCGATTCTCCGTCTCGGTTGTTCCCAACCCTTCTTGGCGGACAAAACACTAGTGATTAGTCACATCTTAACTTTGGGGTTC
>CALMBE010000009.1 GCA_937860165.1 uncultured Planctomycetaceae bacterium | reverse complement strand
CCGCGAAATTGTACTCTCGGCAACCTATCGGCAGCGGTCCCAAGTGCTTCCCGAACATCTTCAGTCCGATCCGGAAAACCGGCAATTCTCGCGGGGACCACGTCAACGACTCACGGCCGAGATGGTCCGCGATCAGGCGGTGGTACTGTCTGGGAATTTTTCGCCAAAAATGTTTGGCCCCCCCGTCATGCCACCGCAACCGGAGGGAATTTGGCGGAGCATTTATTCTGGTGCTAAATGGACGAATGCCACCGGCGAGGATCGATTCCGCCGGGCGATCTACACTTATTGGAAACGCACGAGCGGATATCCGAGTATGGTGACTTTCGACGTGCCAAGCCGTGAAGTATGTACGGCCCGACGAATCGCGACCAACACTCCCTTGCAGGCCTTGGTGACGCTCAACGACGAAGCCTTCGTCGAATGCGCTCAGGGATTTGCTAAGCAAATTGCGTCTCATGAACGAGGGTCCGAAGAAGAACGCATCTCCTGGGCCTATCTCAGGGCAACCGGAGATAAACCCTCGCCCGCAACTCTTGGAGAGTTCTCGCGCATACTACGCGGAAAACACCGCCGAAGCCGCCGCATTGGGCGGTTCCGCGGAACAAGCCTCCTATGTCATATTGGCCAGCACGATCTTGAATCTCGATGAGGCGTTGTCGAAGTGAACCTTTTTGAACAAACCGTGGTGACTAGACTCGAACAACGCACGCGCCGTTACTTTCTCAAGGAGTCGTTAAATGGCTTGGCGGGCACACTCCTGGGAATCGGCGGATCGGGTGCACTCGCTGCCACGCAATTTGCCAAACCCGATTTAGCAACTCCGTTTGCCACTCGAGCCCCACTCGGACCTGCAACAGCGAAACGAGTTATCTTTATTCACCTAGCGGGCGCGCCCAGTCAACTAGAGCTTTTCGACTACAAACCGGAACTTTGTAAACTTGATGGTCAAGACTGTCCCAGCGAGTTTATCGAGGGCAAGCGATTCGCTTTCATTCGTGGTGTCCCCAAGCTCCTGGGCTCGGTTTATCCGTTCAAACAAGTGGGCCAGTCGGGGACCTGGCTCTCCGATCGGTTGCCGTACTTTGAGAAAGTCGTCGACAAAGTCTGCTTCCTCCGGACCATGCAGACCGATCAGTTCAATCACGCCCCTGCCGAATTGCTGTTACATACCGGGAATCAAAATCTGGGCTATGCCTCGATGGGATGCTGGGCCACCTATGGCCTGGGAAATGAGAATCAAAATTTGCCCGGTTTTGTCGTCTTGCTCTCGGGCGGGGCTTTCCCCAGTGCAGGGAAGAGTTTGTGGGGTTCTGGATTCTTGCCGGCTGTCTACCAGGGTGTGCAGTGTCGATCCCAAGGAGAGCCGGTGCTCTTTCTCACCAATCCCCCCGGCATCAGCCGCACAATTCGCGGCCAGCAGATCGACGCCCTTCGTCAAATCAATCAAGAAACTTACGAGCACTTTGGCGATCCCCAGACCGTGGCCCGGATTTCTCAGTATGAGATGGCCTACCGGATGCAGATTGCCGCCACGGACGCGGTCGATATCACTCAAGAGCCGCAGCACATTCACGCACTCTACGGCAGTCAGCCGGGAGCAGAGTCCTTTGCCAACAACTGCCTCCTAGCTCGGCGGCTGGTGGAACGGGGCGTGCGGTATGTGCAACTGTTTGATTCGGGCTGGGACTCCCATGGGGCCAATGCCGAGGAAGCCCTCAACAAAGGCTTTCAAAATAAGTGTCGCGACATCGACCAAGCCACCGCGGCCTTACTGATCGATCTGGAACAGCGAGGATTGTTAGACGAAACGCTCGTCATCTGGGGAGGCGAATTTGGACGGACCCCCATGCGCGAGAATCGTGGCGGAAAAGAAATGCTGTTTGTCGGACGCGACCACCATCCCGATGCCTTTACAATCTGGCTGGCGGGGGGCGGTGTCAAACGCGGATTTAGCTTTGGAGAAACCGACCCCATCGGATATTCCGCGATCACTCCCCCCGTACACCTCCGCGACTTGCACGCCACGGTCTTGCATCTTTTGGGACTCGACCACACGCGGCTAACCTTTCCCTATCGTGGGTTAAACGAAAAACTGACCGGGGTCAAACCTGCATGTGTGGTTCAGGAAGTACTTGCGTGAGTGGGGCATGATTCTCCGAGCCGCCAATTCACGAGTC
>CALMBE010000008.1 GCA_937860165.1 uncultured Planctomycetaceae bacterium | reverse complement strand
GCCTCCGGGTTCCCCCGGACCGCGTGGCGGTCCGGCTAGGGCTGGAGTTGACTCCGCTTCGCCGCGCGCTCCTGTACCAATCGCCGCAGGTGCTCGAGATCGTCGCGGGGCGTCGCTGCGATGAGCTTGCGGGTGTACTCCTCGCGGGGGGCCGCGTAGATGGCCTGCGACGGGCCAAACTCGATGATTTTTCCCCCGTTCATCACCGCCATCATGTCGGCCATGAATTTCACGACGCTCAAATCGTGGCTGATAAACAGATAAGTGAGCGAGCGACTCTGCTGCAAGTCCCTGAGAAGATTCAGCACCTGGGCTTGCACCGAGACATCCAAGGCCGACACCGCTTCGTCGCAAATCAAAAGTTCCGGCTCGACCGCCAGCGCCCGGGCGATGCAGATGCGTTGCCGCTGGCCACCAGAAAACTCGTGCGGATAACGCCGCAAATGATCGGCCGACATCCCCACTTCCGAGAGCAGTGCGGCCGCCCGCTCGCGCCGTTGTTGCCGCGTGTAACCGCGCTGCTGGATAATCATCGGCTCGGTGATCGCCGACTCGATCGTCATCCGCGGATTCAGCGAACCGTAGGGGTCTTGAAATACCACCTGCATCCGGCTGCGAATGCTGCGTAGTTGCCGACCCGAGAGACTCCGCACGTCGGTGCCATCCAGCAACACTTTGCCGCGGGTCGGCTCGATGAGCCGCAGGATCGCCCGGCCGGTGGTGGTTTTTCCGCAGCCACTTTCACCGACCAAGCCCAAGGTTTGCCCGCGATAAATCCGAAAGCTCACGCCATCCACGGCCCGCACCTGATCCACTGTGCGGCCCCAGAATCCCTTTTTCACAGGAAACCACACCGCCAGATCCTCGACTTCCAGAAGTGGCTTCGCCCCCTCCTCCATGGCCCGGGTGTCGCTCGCGCGGGGGGTTTCGTCCCAAGGGTGTCCCATGGCCGCGAGCTCCGACTTCGGGTGCAGCAGCGATCCCCGCCCCTCGGCCATCAATCTTTGGAACTGTTCGCGGGTTGGTTTTTTTTCGCGGATCTCGATCCGACCGGCAACTTGCTCGACTTCCATAAAGTCGTCCACCGTCGGCAACCGGCGATATTTGCTGTCCAAGCGCGGTCGACATGCCAACAGACCCTTGGTGTAGGGATGCCGAGGATTGGCGAAAATTTCAAGCACGGGGCCCTGCTCGACCACCTGGCCGCGATACATCACCAACACTTCGTCGGCAATCTCGGCGATCACTCCCAGGTCGTGCGTGATGAACAGGATCGCCATTCCCCGCTCGTCACGGAACCGTTTTAAGATTTCCAAAATCTGCGCCTGAATAGTCACATCCAGGGCAGTGGTCGGTTCGTCGGCGATCAACAGTTGCGGATTACAGGAAAGCGCCATCGCAATCATCACCCGCTGTTTCTGCCCCCCCGAGAGTTGGTGGGGATAGGCATCGATTCGCTGCTCGGGGTTTGGGATCCCCACTTCGCGCAAGAGATCGAGGGTCCGTCGTCGGGCCTCGGATTGCGAGGTTTTTTGGTGCAGGATTATCGCCTCGGCGACTTGACTCCCCACCGAGTACACGGGGTTGAGCGAAGTCATCGGCTCCTGAAAGATCATGCTGATCTCTTTACCGCGAACTTGCCGCATCTGGGACTCGGGGAGCCCTACCAGTTCCTTTCCCAGCAGCGCGATCCGCCCCGATTCGATCTGACCCGAACCACTCAAAAGGCGCATGATCGAGAGCGAAGTCACCGACTTCCCAGAGCCACTTTCCCCGACAATCCCCAAGGTGTGTCCCTCACGAATCCGAAACGACACCCCATCGACAGCCCGCACCACCCCCACCTCACCACGAAACACGGTGCTCAGCTTGTCGACTTGTAGCGTGAGGGTAGAAATCGGCTCACCACGATGCAGACAGGGAATTACTGTTATCAGGGCCAATCAGGGGTCGGTTTGCACAAGTAGGACGTAGGCCGGAACGAGGTATTCCGAAGTTCCGGCAGCGCTGGCGGGTCATGCCGGAACTGCGGGGGATCTTGTTCCGGCCTACCAGCTTTGTGCCTTGGTGGTGGAAATCTGAAATTTCAAATCGCCGCGTATTGCTCGGCGTATTCCAGCACCCAGTGCTCGATCAATTGTCGGAAGTTCTCCAAGTCGGCATCCTTGAGTGCTTGGTAGTGGCTGCGAGTAAAGGTTTCCTTATTGCGAATCGCGCCGCGGGCTTCGATCACCAAGACCTGATACTGGTTGTGCGGGGCCACCGTGACTGTCAGCCGGCTAAACAAATTGTCTCGACGACCGGCGGAAAGCGACAGATCGTCGCGTTTGACTTCCGTACCCCAGCCTTTTTCGTCGGCTACGGGCGACACCCGAAACCCTGGAAAGTTATCAGCCAACTGTTTCTGACAGGTCTCGATATAGTCGCTCAACTCGAGTCGATAGCCGCTGTGCAACCGCCGGCATTCCTCCTCGCTCATCGCTTCGGCCGCCTGGGCCTGAACCTTGGCTTCGCGGGCCTGTTGGCCCCGTTCGGTCGCACGCTGTAGTCGTTCTTTGAAATCCATGCTCGCTATGGTAATCGAATGCTATCACTTTACGGTAGCCTAAAGGGATAAGTCGTAAGCAATTCACCGCTTGCGGTTTAGCCACCCCTCCCTTTTGCACTTTCCCCGATAGCTCCGGGCGAGGGCACCACACCCACTTGTGTGGTCTGCTGACGGCTCGCCAGAATTGCTTTCTGACATCATCAATCCCACATCCCACATCACACATTCTTCCCAGCTAGCACGCAAACTCGGAAAAATCGGACTATTTTCCGATTTGGCACCAAGTGGCTCGACCCCTTCCGCCGATAACTGACAAGCGGACCAGGGGCACTACCCCCGGCGCGGCAGGATGCCTGCGCCGACAGTTTGGTCCCAGAGCGATGGGAAGGAACCCTCTCAATGACGCCGACGCAACTGAAGATTTATCGTGGTCCCGTGGAAATCGAATCGACCACCCTCACTCGGGGTGATGGCCACGATGAGACAGTGACCGTTTCCTTCGGTGAAGTTCTCCCCTTAATCGTCGATGCCGTGATGAGCGAGCGGACTTGGCTCAGCGATTTTGAGGTCGACGACGTGACCATCTCCCGCGACCTCTACGAAGTGCTCTCTGCTTACCAGTACTTCCGTCGCCCCACCGCCTGATTCGCGGTCAATCAACTGAAATTCACCACAGCCCGGTTTTCCCCGGGCTGTTTTTCGTTGGGGGATTGGTCGGTTGTCAGTGGTCCGTGGTCAGTGGTAAATTGCGTGGGAGTTGCGAGGCGCGAAGCTGGTAGCTGGTAGGCCGGAACAAGGTACTCCGCAGTTCCGGCATGACCCGCCAGCGCAGCC
>CALMBE010000007.1 GCA_937860165.1 uncultured Planctomycetaceae bacterium | reverse complement strand
TTTGCCACCACCAAACGCATCACTCCCAATCATCCGTGTTTAATCCGTGAAATTCTGTGGCTTTCTTCCAGCCTTCCCTGTTCAACCCAGCGCAGTAGGATTAGCCGGACCAACACTTTGGTCCGGGGAGTCCCGGAGGAAGGTGTTCCTCCGGCTGGGGTTGAAATCTCATCGTCGGAGGGTATTGTCGGCGGGTGTTTCTTCGGCGGTTTGCGACGGCTCGGTCTCGGGCGCCGCAGCGGTTTCAATTTGTGCGGCGTCGATTCTTTCCTGTCGCTCTTTGCGTGTGGCCAAGAGTTGCTCGATCAAGGGACGTAGCTCAGCGGTGGCCATTTGTTGTTCGACCGTGGCACGCAATTCGGGATAGTCGGTCAGCAACTTGTCGACTAGTTTTGAAAGGGTTTGCCCTTCGTGGTCTGGGGTGTGCTCCCAATGCAGGGGATGCGAGTAGAGGAAGATGTGGTAACAAAAATTTCGGAGGTCGGCGGAATTCAGAGTATTCGCCATTTCGACAATCTCGTCGGTGGTCGGAGACTTGGCATATTGTGTTCGTTTGTATTCGACAAACAATTCCCACATGATGGCCTTTTCGGGATACTTCAATTCTCGTGAAGCCCGCGCATAGCGAGTGAAGACTTCGTACTCGCTCTGCAAGGTTTCCACAGGGTAGGGCGAGGACACGATCAATTGCCCGTAGTGGTCCGTAAGATCAAGCGCGATGCGTTTTGATCGCAAGCAAGTCTCGCGAGTGGCTTGCTCCACGCGATTGATGTCCTTCACCCGATCGGAGCGAACCAGGAGGTCGATCAAGGTTTCAATCATTTCCTGGAACATCGGTTCTTGGACAATGTCCGTGGCATCGGAGAGTTGGTTAGCAGTGTCGACGGCGGCGGTGAGCAGATTCTCTGGGAAGGAATTCTCGGCGACCTGTTCCTGTATCTCGGCGACGAATTGTTTTAGGGCGTGATATTGCTCGCGGTGCTTGAGTGTCATCAGTCCCCGCGAGGCCTCCTCCGAGACTTGCATCTTGACTTGGTGGTCGATGGCGTCGGCAATGGCTTCGATCTTGTCTGTAAGCAGTTTTTGGAGGGCTTGTGCCTCGAGTTGCATGCTGGCGATTTTTCGCTCGAGTTGCTCGGCATTGCTCAGCATCTCGGCATGAAATTCCTTGGTGCGTTCCTGGACCGCACGATCGATGAACAGTTTGGCGGCTCCCATGAGACCACTGATTCCAACGAAGGTTATGAGCGAAAAAAGCATCGTCGAACGGCGATTGCGGCGATCTTCGCGTTCGATAAGTGCGTTTTTAGTAGTGGAAGCTGTCTTTTCGACCAAGTAGTCGATGAGTTCTCTGCCTTGAAGGACGTGTTTGGTAGAGGGTTCGTATTCCATGACAGGGCTCACTGGCGACGAGTAGAACAGAAACATCGGGCGGAACTCTAGCAAGTCTGGGAGAGATTCCCAAGAGCAACCGCCGGAATGGAATCCTGCCTTAACTAGCGGTAACTGCTTATCCTGTCAGGCATTAGGCTGAATTCGGTAGTGTCCTAATTGTGTGTTAAGCCTTTAGGACCGCCTCGAAAAGTTCGTCAAAACTCCAAACGTGCCCGGCCAATCCAGCCATCATGCAGGCGGTGGGGCGTTTCTTCCCGCTGTTCCCTTTTTGCCGAGTTTGCCAGCAGTAATTGTAGCTGGCTGCGAACATGGCGAAAGCCGCCTCTAGGTTGGCCAGTTTCTTGCTGAATGCGTAGGTCAACCGGTTCAGCCGCTTCATAAAGAGCCGCTTCGACACCTACGGGATCGATCCCTTTTTCAAACCGCTGCGAGCTCTCCGTGCGGAGTCCGATCTTTTTAGATGCGATACGAGTAACGATTGGATCGAAGTAGGCAGCCTCTAAGAGAATGCGCGTCGTTTTTTCCGAGACCGCGCTATTTGCGCCACCCATAATGCCGGCGATAGCCACTGGTTTTACTGCATCAGAGATTAGTAAAGTTCCTGCTGGAACGTCTCTTTCCACGCCGTCTAATCCTAAGAATTTCTGGGCCGACTTAGCGGGGCCGACTTCAATCCGATTGCCTTCGAGAAGGTCGTAGTCAAACGCGTGGAGGGGTTGACCCACTTTCATCATGATGTAATTGGCGACATCGACGACCTGATTGATTGATTTTTGGCCACATGCCTCTAATTGCCGCCTCATCCAGAATGGAGAAGGTCCGACCTTGACTCCTTCGATCAGACAGCACATGTAGCGAGGGCAAAGGGCAAAGTCATGGACAACGATCTGCTTCTCCAGAACTCCCATCGCGTGGCCGACTTTGGGTCTCTCGATGGGAATCTGAAGCGCTGCGGATAGCTCTCTCGCGACTCCCAGAGCGCTCAGGCAATGGCCGAGATTGGGCGTCAAGGAGAGTTCTAAAACAGGGTCCCAAAGGAGGAGAGTTGCATCTGCGCCGGTCTTCATTTCATGAGGCAGATCGAGGATTCCCTCATGATCTTCAGAAATCCTCAGCTCCGCTCCTGTACAGAGCATTCCGTACGATTCAACCCCACGGATCATCGACTTTTCGATCCGCCGCTGCATCCCATCCGCATCGGTCAAGACAGCACCCACCTTGGCAAAGGCTGTCTTCATTCCGGCCCGACATTTGGAGTCTCCGCAAACGACCATGTAAGGTTTTTCTCCATCGCTCACCTCAGCGACCTGGAGATTTTTGGCATCGGGATGTTTTTTGACCGAGAGGACCTCTCCGATCACGACTTTGGCATAGGAGGGTTGTCCATTCTCGATCCGGTC
>CALMBE010000006.1 GCA_937860165.1 uncultured Planctomycetaceae bacterium | reverse complement strand
GGGCGTCGTGGTTTCCTTGGCCCCCGCCTTCATAGCCGCAATCAAAGCATCGGTCGCTCCCGCGTCGCGAAGCTGCTTTTCCTGCGCCGGACTAAGGGTGTAGGTGGCTGCTGATTTCTGTAGTCGGGCAATGATCATGTCTGAATCAACGCCGTTTTCGAGCAGCCCCACGATCGCATCGAAGGCAATCAACGGCGGGGCCGAATCGACGGCGCCCGCCTGCTTTGCCGACTTCACCACTTCGAGCAAGGCGTCTGATGCGCCTGCTTGCTTGAGCCGCTGGATCAGTTCGTCGCTGACCTCGAAGGCGATGCCGTCCTTTTCGACCTTGGCGGTAATCTCTCCTTCGTCAAACCCGGCGGCAATCAGGGCGGTCAGGCCCTGTTCTTTCAGCGGGGCTGCACTGGCCACCACAGTTCCTAGAGCTACCAACACGGCTACGACAACGGCCACTGCGAAAAAGCGTTTACAGGTCACGGCAAATCCCTCCGTATCGGAATGATTTAGAACCACGGCCAGCATACCAATGCTGGCAAGAAATGGCAATTCTCAGGGCCTTCCCGCAGGTGCGAGTGGGTCCGAATCGTTCTCGGACGATCGCTCTCCACAGCAAAACTGCAAAGTCGAATATTTGAACCGCCAAGCACACCAAGAAAGAATTTTTTACCACGAATCATCACAAATTTCACGAATAATTCATTCGTGTGATTCGTGCAGATTCGTGGTGAAATAATTCTTAGCGACCTTGGCGGTTCACCATGACTTTGCAAACTTCCTATCGCTCCCCGGGAATGTGTAGCGTGGTGGCGGTCCCAATGTTACACGAAATAGTTCATTAATTTCCAAATGGCTCGTTCGCAACAATCTTGGCCAATAACTAGTGGGACGTAGTAACAAGTCTTCTTGGTTTTCGCATAAAGGAGCGTACTCCATGCAGGACCGGCTCATCGAAAAGCCCAGCAGGGAGGGGTTGAACCAATCGCTTGAAAGGAAATTCATCATGAACGCATTACGATCTTCTCTCACCGCTACGGCATTCTCGGCGGTTGTGCTTTCGTACGCGGCGCTGGCCGCAGGCGCCGACTTCCGTCGCGTCGCCCCCGGCGGCGGCTCGTTTTTCAGCACAGCGCGTTGGTCGCCGGTGGGAGTTCCGGGAGCGACCGACCGTGCCATTTTTGACCTGTCGAGCGTCTACGCCGTTTCGTTCGGCGCTTCGCCCGGCTCGACGGTCGTCAACCAGCGGCTGCGGATCGGCAACGACGACGTCACGTTCGACTTGGACGGCCGGCTCTACTCACTGACTTCGACTTCATCGACGTCGCTTTCGATGGGCGGAGGCACGCATATGCTTCCCGGCGGCGACGGCATCGGCGAGCTGCGGATCATCGACGGCTCGCTCCGCGCGGTAACCGCCATCGTGGGCGATGGCTCCTCAATCTTTAATAGATTCGGCAGTGGCACGTTCGAGGTCAGCTCGGGCGCGACATTCTCGAGTCCCGGATCGCTGCTGGTCGGGGCGGGCACGCCGGGGACATTCAGAATTGACAGCGGCGGCGTTGCCAATACGTTCCTCGCCACCGTGGGCTACGACGCCGTCGGCACGGCCATCGTCACCGGCGCCAACTCGACCTGGAACAGCGACGCCCTCGACGTCGACAACGGCACGCTGAACATTCAAAGTGGCGGCGTTGTCAAAACGACTGATCTCAGCGGCTCGTACATCGGCGTCACGCCCGGCAAGACCGGCGTCGTCAACGTCAGCGGCCTGGGCTCCGAGTGGGACAGTTTCGGGCCATTGACCATCGGCCACGGCGGCTACGGGTCGCTCCACATCTCGAACCAAGGTTTCGTGGATGGCCACTCGGGCCCCCACGTCCTTGGTCACTCGAGCGGCTCGACCGGCACGGTCACAGTGGATGGAATCGGTTCCCGCTGGAACGCATCTCCAACGCTTCAGGTGGGGAACATGGGCAGCGGTTCGCTCGCGGTGACGAATGGGGCCATCGTTTCGGCCCTCGCCATGTCGATCGGGGCCCATCCGATTGGCACGGGATACGTCAGCGTCTCGGGCGGCGGTGCGCTCCTGGAGACCAACAGCGGCCTGTTTGTCGGCGGCGGGGAGTTTGCCGAGGGGGGCGCCGGTACGCTCGATATCACCAGCGGGGGTCGGACCTTCGTAAATTTTTCCGGCGCGACCAAAGTTTGGGGGCCGGGAACTATCAACCTGAACGGCGGCCGGCTCGAAACGGGCCGACTCGAACTCTTGGGCGGAACGTTCAACTGGACCGCCGGCACGCTGAGTCTTTTCAGCGATTTGTCCATCGAACCGACCGGCCTGTTCGGCGGCGCGCTGGCGCTGGATTCAGATCGGCATTTGGAAGTTTCCCGGCTGTTAGTCGGGCAAAACGGCGACGGCATACTTACCGCGGAACCCAATACCATGGTT
>CALMBE010000005.1 GCA_937860165.1 uncultured Planctomycetaceae bacterium | reverse complement strand
GTTGGCCAGCCGACCGCCGATACGGACAAAGTTGGGAATCTGGTTGGCAGCGTCTCCAATTTGATGGGCCACGTTCGAGCCGAGCGTGGGGAAATTCACTCCCCCCATCGGCAAGTAACCATGATGCAAGAGATAGGTCGCCCGCTGGTGGTTGCCTTCCTTGCTGGTGAGCGACCGCACGATGGCCAGATCATTCATCGCCTTGGCACAGTGCGGCAAGTTATCGGCAATTTGAATTCCAGGAACACTGGTGGCGATCCCCTTGGTCTCGCCACCGTTGGCGTGACCGGGCTTGGGGCTAAAAGTCTCGAACTGTGAGGGACCACCTTGCATCCAGAGCAGAATGCAAGCCATGCCACGAGATCGCAGTTCTTCGGCAGAGGCGGCGATCTGGTCGGTCCAGCTCCAGGCACCTGCTGCGAGACCAGCCGCGGAGATCTGGCGGAGAAAATCTCGGCGGCGAATCACGCAACCGCGCTGCGTGGCGATGTTTGTCAGATGTTGAAATTGAAAAGGTTTCATGTTGATTGCACCTGATTTCGGAAGGGACCGCTAATTTTCGCTGACGGACGCTAATCTATCTTTATCAATGACAGGGGATTCCACCCATAATCAATCGATTCTTCAAACCCATGGCTTTCACTATTCCGTCATAGTAATTAGGGCCCATTAGCGTCAATCAGCGGTCAACTCAATTCTACCTGCGATGTTGAAACTCCGCGGAATTCAAGAGTGACCATGCGAGATCCACAAACACTTCGCCGCGGTTGCTTGACTCGCTCCGATACTCGGCAACGGCTGCAATTTCTGCCGCAGTGGGTGGCCTGCTCAAGCATCGCAAATACAATTCCGTGGTGAGTTGCTCGTCATCAGGGATTTCGTTCACCAATTCCTCTAAAACGTTTCGACGGTTGAGGGAAACTGCTTGGTTCACTTCTGGAGAATTCATCAGCGCGAGGACTTGTGGAATCGAGGAGACGGCCTCTTCGCGGCTGATACTGGGATCGTACGCAAACACATCGGCAAACCTCCCTCGGGGGCTAAACTGTGCCATGCGTTGCGGTCGTGCACGGAGCGAAAGTTCTTCGCTAGAATCCAGTGCCGAGAGCAGCGAGTTAAACAATTGATCGCTCCGGAGCCGTTGGGGCACATTAGCCGCGAAGGGAGTCCCCTCGGTACCGCGGGCAGGACGGGACTCGCGTTGGTAGGCCTCGGTGAGGCAAATTGTTTTGATGAGCCACTTGAGGTCGTAGCCGCTCTCCGCAAACTTGCGACTCAGGAGTTTCACGGCCGTCGGTGCCACGGGTGTGCGATCGGGGCCGATGTCGTCCACAGTAGGATAAAAGCCTTCGCCGACTAATTCCGCCCACATACGATTGACCACCGCCGTGGCAAACCACTCGTTGGCCGTAAGCCACTGGGCCAGTTGGAGTCGCCGCTCGGCGTCGGTGGTCCCCCAAGGGACCGACGCACCGGTCAGGAAAAACTTGGGTTCCATCTTGGTTCCCGGGGCTTGCGGATTTTCCAAGTCCGGCATCAGGTGTTCGGCCGTGGGAAAGCGTTCGTTCTTCGGAGGGCGGCGACCAAAACGGTCGCTGCCGACGACTTCAAAACTCCGCCGCGTAAAACTGAGCGAGGGCCGCACCGCGATGCGGGGAAAGAAGGCCGCCAGTTCGTGGAACTGTTCGCGCTTCCAGCGGTCGTAGGGGTGATCGTGGCACTGGGCGCATTCCATCCGAGTTCCCAAGAATACCCGTGATGTCTTCGCCGCGATCTCCTCTGGATTCAGTTTTAGCGCCGCGTAGAACAACAGCGGTCCCGACTCGCTCACACGACCCTCGGCCAGAAGCAATTGACGCACAATATCGTCGTAGGCCACATTCTCGCCAAAGCGATCCGCTAGCCAAGCATCGAATTTGTTCGTTCCGCCGAAACGGTTCAAGTCGACTCCTTCGGGCAGTAATATCGTTCGCCACACGGCTGCCAGATGGGTCGCATGATCGCGGCGACTCAAGAGATCGTCGACCAACCGTTGCCGTCGATCCTCGCCCGGATCATCGAGAAAGCCATACACTTCACTCACAACGGGAATCCGTCCGATGAGGTCCAAATAGACCCGTCGCAGAAATTCGCTATCGCTGGCGGGTTCTACGGGAGACACTCCCTGCGCTTGCCAAAACTGGGAGAGAATTGTGTTAACTTGTTCGACGAGCTTGTCCTCAGCCAGCGGAGGAGGCAGAGGACGCGATTGCCGATGCTCGGAAACCGGGACTGGGGGGTTCGAGGCAACTTTCGCCGGAGCTTGATCGGCGGGAATTTCTGCGGCAGGAACTTCTGCCTTGGGAGAGGGATCTCCCACAACAACCAGATTATCAACAATCACCCCGTTGGCATTATCAGGCTCGGTGGTTTTTTCCGTGAAGGCAATTCGCTCACCCTTCGAGACTGACTTGTTGGCCGGAACCTCGGCAGGAACCCCCAAGGCATAGATCGAGCCGGGCCCTTTGGTCGGATATGAAAACCGAATCGTACGCGTTGCCGGTCGATCTTGGAACACAGCACGAGCAGACACCGGAAGCTCCGTTTGGGGATCGATCAGCAATACCAGATCCCGAGACTCACCAGCCAGATTCGCACCATTCTCCTTCGCCACATGAATGGTAACTTGGAGCTCGATCAACTCTTGTTGGTGTTGCTCGGAGACAACCCTGCTCCAAGATTCGCGGACCAGTTTGATCTGGGTGGGATTCTGGAAATTCGTTGCTTCCGGCAGGCCTTGAACAGCCAGCAACTGCGAAACGATCTCTCCGTCCCAACTGAGCGAATCTTTGACAATTGATTGCTCACGGATGGTCGAGCGTTTGGAGTCGAATTCCATGACGACTTTTCGACCCAGGTCCACAAACACTCGGGACTCCCCCGCCCGACGGGCAATGACACCCTGTGAACGTGAAATCCAAGCAGTCTCTTCGCTAGCAGGGCCCTGGTCTGCGACCAGTCTAGAAATCGTTTGGACCCAAGTACATCGTTCCAGGGCCGCTAACATTTCTGCCCAACCATACGCCGGGCGATTACTCCAAATCCCCAGGGCCAAGAACAATGCAGCGGCAGCAACCCCAGTCATTACATATTGGTAAAAACGGCGATTTGACTGGGGCAAGCTCAAAATTGGCGACTCGGAAGCAATTGCCAATTCTGAAGAAGTCGCCAAATTCACCGGAGCAAGCGACTGCCAAGAGTGGTGAGCCGCTTCCCCATTGGTAGTTTCTTGGCGTGTTTTGACCACCGAGTGGGCGAACTCCGCTTCTAATGTTTGCATCAATCCGGCTGAAAAACCTGACGTTATTTCGGGAGCCGCCAAGGCAGACTGCATCAACTGGCGCACGAGGCGCTCGTCGGGATCGCCGGGACGCTCGTCTGAATCATCGGGCGGCAAATCATTCCAAGATTCGTTTTCTGGTTTCATCTCAACACCTTAGCCTACTTGGGAGGCAGTTTTTCTTCACAGAGAGAGTCTGTCGAGGCACTGCCCGAGTTGTGTTCCGCAAGATCGAAACACCTCCGAAATACTCGTCGCGCCCGATATAACAAGGCCTCGATCCCTTTTTCCGACTCGTCCAGGCGAAGTGCAATCTCACGCACCCGCAAACCTTCGAGATACTTCCACTCCAATAATAAACGGTGCTTGGGGGGAAGTTGTTCCAATACTTCCAGCACGCGAACGCGGGTTTCTTCTGATTCGAGGGCCGTTGCGGGTGCAGTTGATTCTGGTCTCAAGGTGCCATTGAGGCTCAGCAGTTGTAGCTGGCCCTTTATGCGGTAGGATTGGCGAAGGTGGTCGGCGGCCTTATTACGCACCACGGTCCGCAACCAACCTGCGATGCAAGGTGCATTGGGATCAATTTGATGAATGTTTTTCAAAAATGCCAACATGACTTCACTAGCCAAGTCTTCCGCCAAATGAACATCCTGCATGTGCGCATACGCATACCGCCACACCACAGGCAGGTAACGCCCACAGAGCGTCTTCCAGGCCTCGGAGTCGTGCTCGCGTGCCAAACGCACTAATTCAGCATCGGTCACTCATGCCTCGGGTGGCCCACATGCGGGGCAAGTCCAGAACATCTTGCGTGTGTCGTTAGTAAAATGCAGCCTCGTCTTCACCACGAGGTTCCCGATTCTGCTAACTGCTAAGATAGTCGTTCCCGGCCAAGAAATCACTCACGAAGTCCCGAAGGAGGCTTTTTCGCCGAATTCCATTCAAACGGGGCGGCTGTCCCCCCACTGGGGTGCAGGCTAAAATTTCAGGATGAGCACTACCATCCTGGAGCAAATTGTCGCGACGAAAAAGCGTGAGATTGCCGCTGCTCGGCTGCACATTCCCGAGTCCGAATTGGTCAAGCAACTCCCATTCGCGCCCAGGATAAGAGACTTTTTCGCTCCGCTTGCCGAACCAGGGCCGATCCGGCTGATTGCCGAAGTGAAAAAAGCCAGCCCCTCAGTAGGAATTATCCGAGAAGATTTTGACCCCGTCGCTATCGCCCAGATTTACGAAGCTCACGGGGCTTCGTGCATTAGCGTACTGACCGATGCGACTTACTTCCAAGGAAGCCTTGAATACTTGAGTGCAATTCGCTCCGTGGTCGGGATCCCGGTGTTGCGTAAAGATTTTATCATCGACCGGTACCAACTCCTGGAAGCGCGTGTTGCGGGGGCAGATGCGGTACTCTTGATCGCCGAGTGCCTCGATGACTGCCAACTTCGCAGCTTGCACAACGAGACCCTGGAGCTGGGGATGGTTCCGCTGGTTGAGCTCTACGAGCCGAGCAACTTGTCTCGCGTCCTGAAGGCGGGTGCCACCCTCATCGGCGTAAACAATCGCAACCTGCACACCTTCGAAGTCGACCTGGAACACACCTTGCGATTGAGGAAGCAAATTCCACAAAATTGCGTGTTAGTCGGCGAGAGCGGCATCAAAGACCGCCGCGATGCTCAGCGGCTCGAAGCCGGTGGGGTGAATGCGATGCTGGTAGGCGAATCGCTGATGTGTCAAAAAAATATCGGCTCAGCGGTCGATCTGCTGCTCGACCGCTGAGCCGATCTGAGCTCACGCTTACCACATCTCTCGCCCTTGGTCCTGGGCGAGAGTCTTTTCAAAGTCCCAGCGAGCCGGCGTACGCCAGCCCCCCGGCAAGGGCAGTGGGTTCGTGCCCACCGCCTGCCGAAAAAGATCACCCGCAATAGCGAGAGAAGACTTCTCTTAGCACATCGACCGACGCCATACACCGGTCACGGCCAGACAAGCAAACATCACCATAACCGTCGCGGATTCCGGTTCGGGGACAACCATCTCACCCGTAATCGTGAACACGCCGGTAACCGCTAAGCCTTGACTATTGTTGACGAACATGGCGTCAGTCGAGACATAAGCGATGCCCACCGGACCATCAAAGGCCATTCCCCCTGGCAGGGACTGAGAAACTACGTTTGCCGACCCCGTCATCAAAAAGATTTCGTTGAGCCCCTGAACACCTAGCACGATCCGTTGGACCGAGAGGGAAGTCACATCCAACCTGATTGAAGTCCCATCGCCAATGAAAATCGAGATCTCGTTCACTCCAGGAGCAGTAATCGGCACCACGGTTAACACGTTCGGTACTAAGCTCGCAAGACTATCGTCGATCAACATGTCGAAGGAAATGATGTCCAAAGGGGCCATCCAACTATCAATCAAAGTCGCGCCTTGCTTGAACGTTGCGGCATCGATCGGATCCGCGATGGCAGCATTCGTTCCCGCGACGCCGTTGAAGGCATCGCCCCCATCATCAACGAGGTTGGTAGTCGCGCCTTTGAAGCGTACATCGACACCTGCCAAATTGACATTGAGCATCGTTGCTTGTGCAACAAGCGGCAAGTGAAACAGCAGTGCAGTCACAATCACAGTTGGTAAACGTCGCATCACAGAATCTCTCTTATTACTAGGTATGCACTAAAACACTTTACAAAATTGCTTACGCTTCTACTTCTTGGTCGTCCAATTGAGTACCGAGGATGTGTCTTGCGAGCCACTTCTCGAGGGGCTTGCTCACACACTATCCTTTGATCGCATCACGCAACTCCCGCTCAATTCACTATCTAAAAGTTCTTTTATTCCTCCGCAGGTGCATCCCGGCGACTACGGAGTTCTTCCGCCGACTGGTCGTGGCTCGTCGGCCTTGCTTGGCTGTAGCCCTGCTACTAGTCGCGTTCACCTCCCGGCGAAGCCGCGCGGGAGTTCGTATCGAATTCATTCCGAGTTCGCTCGTCAATTCGTCCAGCTCGTTACTAATTCGTTTATTCATCGAAGTGCTCGCATTTCTTTAAGTGGGGAGTAAATGCATGGACTTGCTTACAATTCGAACTTTGCATGTTCAGTCGGAACTCTCACTGGTAGGAATCGAGCTCGACATAGGTCATCGCTTGACGGGCCAATGCCTGTCGCGCATCCCTAAACAAACACTTGAATCCCTCGACGCCGTTGTCACCTGGCAGATATGCCCAGACACCCAAGCTTCGAGCCCAAATCTCCTCGGTGAACGCACCTGCTTGACCACAGACGATCACCAACACATTTCCCATCTCGGCGGACCGAGTAACGGCCTCCTGAAACGAGACATACGCTGTGGAACCAAGCTCCGGCAGGTCGACAAACGCCAAAGGGCCCTGCTCCCGCCACAAATTACGTATGAATTCTCGAGGATCCAAGTCGGTCGTCACTTCCCAAGACTCCACTTCGGCAGCCGATTGGAGCAGCGCTAATCGCTCGTCGGACCAAGTCAACACCAAACAGCGCAACAACTGTGGCAACTCCAGCGTGCCCCCGGGCAAGACGGGCACGCCGACAGTCTTTGTCACTGCCGATCGAATCAATTGCGAAGTGGCAATATCCACAGCCTAAGTACCTCGGTTGAAACTCATGATGTTCAAAATCTCTCTATTCACGTG
>CALMBE010000004.1 GCA_937860165.1 uncultured Planctomycetaceae bacterium | reverse complement strand
AGACGAGCAAGCGGCACTACGCGCACGTCGACTGCCCCGGACACGCCGACTACGTCAAGAACATGATCACAGGCGCTGCCCAGATGGACGGGGCGATCTTGGTCGTGTCGGCCGCTGATGGCCCCATGCCTCAGACCCGTGAGCACATCCTGCTTGCTCGACAGGTGGGTGTGCCCCGAGTAGTCGTGTTTTTGAACAAGTGCGATCTGGTCGACGATCCCGAGTTGCTCGAGCTCGTCGAAATGGAAGTTCGCGAGTTGCTGACCATGTACGGTTTCCCCGGCGAAGAAGTTCCCTTTGTGAAGGGTGCTGCAAAACCAGCTTACGACAATCCTAAGGATCCCGAAGCATCGAAGTGCATCACCGAATTGATGGAAACCATCGACTCCTATATTCCCGAACCGGTTCGGGAAATCGATAAGCCGTTCTTGATGGCGATCGAAGACGTGTTCTCGATCGAAGGTCGTGGTACGGTGGCGACGGGCCGAATCGAGCGTGGCAAGGTGAAGGTGGGTGAAGAAGTCGAGATCATCGGTCTGACTGCAGCCCCGACCAAGACAACCTGCACGGGTGTCGAAGCCTTCAACAAGACCATGGATCATGGTCAAGCGGGCGACAACGTGGGTTGCTTGTTGCGTGGTGTAAAGCGTGAGGACATTCAGCGGGGTCAAGTGTTGGCCAAGCCTGGCAGCATCACCCCCCACACGAAGTTCGAAGCCGAGGTGTACGTGCTCAGCAAGGAAGAGGGGGGTCGGCATACTCCGTTCTTCAGCGGATATCGGCCTCAGTTTTACTTCCGCACGACCGACGTGACGGGCTCCTCGAATTTGATGGGTGGTGCCGAGATGTGCATGCCCGGCGACAATGTTCGCTTGAGTATCGAATTGGGCAAGCCCATCGCCATGGACGACGGTGTGCGTTTCGCCATTCGTGAAGGTGGCAAGACGGTCGGTTCCGGTGTGGTAACGAAGATTTTGGAATAAGAGTGACCAGGTGAGTAAGTGAGTAAGTGTCTGGGTAGTAAGCTGTTTTGCTACCTACTCACATACTCACTTACTCACGCTTTCCTCATAGGGGTGTAGCTCAATTGGCAGAGCACCGGTCTCCAAAACCGGGGGTTGCGAGTTCGATTCCCGCCGCCCCTGCTTGAGCGGGTTGGGTTGTTTGACGATTGGTGTGAGTTAGTTGTTGGGTGGCGATTTCATGGGGTTCGTGGGCGTCGGGTGCGATGCCGTGACCTTGTTGGCGAAACAAGCGGCTATTCAGAGCAGCGAGAATAAGTAACGTGGCTGAGCTAATTTCTGGAATGTTCAATACTTCGCGCTACAAGCGAAGTCAGGGCAGGATCGCCCGGCAGGTCACTTTCGCTGCGCTGGCGGTGATATTTGCTATCGGTGCGTGGAAGATCAATGCAACCGCCATCACCGACATGGGGCGCTATGTGGTGCCCTTGGCTGTCCTGGCTGTTGGCATTTGGATTGCTTTTCGGATCGTCAATCTCCCTAAGTTTGCCGATTTTTTGATCTCGGTCGAAGCGGAAATGAATAAGGTTTCCTGGCCGAATCGTACCGAATTGTGGCGGGCTTCGATGGTGGTCATCGCAGTGATTTTCCTGCTCGCGGGAATCTTGTTTGCGTATGACTTGGTATTGAAGGCCTTTGTTGGTTGGATCTTTGGAATTTGACGGCTTGAGTTCAGCAGAACAATCTCCGGATTGTTTTGGAACCAGTAACCCTATTTGAGGAAACCCTCGTGAGCGACGAACTCGAAAATATCGCTGACGATCATCAGGTCGCCGACTCTGGGGCAACCGACTCCCACGAGGGCGTGTTGGCTGCCGTCGAGGAGGCCCCGACGGAAGAAGTTGCCGCCGCGGAACAAGAAATTGCCGAGCCAGCGGTCCTGAAAAGCCCCCCCAAGAAGGTGCAAGAAGAACTCGATCCGGTCAAGCGGGCCCTCCTTCCGAAGGTGAAGGACGATGGCCCGGTGGTGATGGAGTGGTACATCCTCAAGGTGCAAAGCAATCGCGAGCGCTCGATTGCCGACGCCTTAAAACGCAAGATTGCCATCGAAGGATTGGATCGCTATTTCGATCAAGTCGTGGTTCCCACGGAAAAGGTAACGGAATTCAAGGCGGGCAAGAAGAAAGTCGTCGAACGCAAGCTCTATCCGGGCTACATCGCCGTGCATATGTGCATTAACGACGATACCTGGTTCGCCGTGCGGGAGACTTCGGGGATCGGTGATTTCACTGGTTCGGCCGGCAAGCCGACCCCCATGCTGCCCCAAGATGTGGCGCGCATCATCAAGCAAGACGAAGAGGAGGTCTCCGAATCGCCAAAATTGAATATCAATTTCAAGATTGGAGATCGAGTGAAAATCAAGGAGGGGACCTTCGAGAGCTTCGAGGGCGAGGTCAATGTGATCGACGAACAGAATGGTCGGATCACGGTAATGATCAACATCTTCGGCCGCAGTACGCCGGTCGAATTGGAATATTGGCAAGTCGAAAACCTATAAACGAAGACGGACTGGTTGCTTTAGCAAACCAGTGAGCGTGGGGTCCTAGCAGCATGGCAAAACAATTAGTCGGAACCGCGAAGTTTCAAATTCCCGGTGGTCAAGCCACTCCGGCCCCTCCTGTGGGCACCTCCTTGGGTAAATATGGCGTGAATCTTGGGCAGTTTGTCCAGGCTTTCAACGACAAGACCAAGGAGGCCAATGGCATGATGATCCCAGTGGTGGTGAACGTCTACAACGATCGTTCCTACGACTTCGTGACCAAGAGCCCCCCCGCGGCTGCTTTGCTGAAGAAGCTGGTGGGTCTCGCCAAAGGTTCCCCCGTGCCCCATAAGACCAAGGTCGGCAAGGTGACTCGAGCTCAAATGGAAGAAGTTGCGAATCTGAAAATGAACGACCTCAACGCCCGAGATTTGGAGCATGCCGTGCGGATGGTCGCCGGCACGGCTCGGAGCATGGGTTTGGAGATCGAGGGTTGAAAGTTAATTGAGGTCTGTGGTCGGTTCCCTCGCGGAACTGGCCCAAGAAAGAGTAATTCCTATCATGCCAAAAATTGCTAAGCGAATGAAAAAACTGAACGAGCGTCGTCCCCAGACTGCGCTCCCCATTGCCGAGGCCGTCGAAGCGCTGAAGAAGTTCGATGGCACGAAGTTCGTGCAATCGGTAGAAATCTCCATGCGGTTGGGTGTCGATCCTGCCCAGGCCGACCAGATCGTGCGGGGTTCGATTGTCCTGCCTCATGGTATCGGCAAGGTCCAGCGGATTGTCGTGTTTGCCAAGGGGCCCGCGGCAGAAGATGCCCGCAATGCCGGTGCCGACGAAGTCGGCGACGATGAGCTGGCTAAGCGAATCTTGGGAGGTTGGACGGACTTCGATGTCTGCATCGCAACTCCCGACATGATGAAAGTTGTCGGCCCACTCGGCAAGGTCTTGGGTCCCCGGGGCCTGATGCCTTCGCCCCGTGCCGGTACCGTAACCCCCGATGTGGTTAAGACCATTGGTGAGTACAAGGCTGGCAAGGTCGAGTTTCGCAACGACAAGGGTGGCAACGTCCACGCGATTGTCGGCAAACTCAATTTCGACTCTGAGAAACTCGTGGAAAATGTCCAGTCATTTGTCAACTTGGTACTTGGCATGAAACCCTCGGCAGTCAAGGGAACCTATCTCAGGTCTGCTTATTTGAGTGCCACGATGAGTCCCAGCGTTCAATTATCCATTTAATCGCGTCCTGCCCAGCACCTGTCCTGCCCGAATATACGGGCGAACTTTGATACCGATAAAAATATCATGAGCAAGTACGTCAAAGATTTGATTACCACGGAACTCAAGGGCCGCCTTGCGAACGTCAGCGACGCCCTTCTGGTGGACGTGGTCGGCATGGAAGCGAATTCCAACGTCGAACTTCGCAAGGTGTTGCGAAAGAAGAACATGCACCTGTTAGTCGTCAAGAACAGCCTGGCCCGGCGGGCCACCGAAGGTACCACCCTCGCCCCTGCCTTTGAGGGCTCGGCTGGAACCTTGGCGATTATCTGGGGTGGCGAAGATGTGGTGTCGCTTGCCAAGGAAGTCACTCGACTCGCCGAAGATGCCAAGTTCAAGCCCTTTGCCCCGCGCGGGGGAGTGCTGGACGGGACTAAGCTCTCGGCCACCGATGTCAAGGCCGTGAGCAAGTGGCCCAGTCGTCAGGAACAACTCAGTATTTTGGTAGGCCAGATCCTGAGCCCAGGTGCGAAGCTATCCAGCCAGCTCCTCGGCCCCGGTGCCAAGCTTGCCAGTCAGATCAAGCAGAAGGGCGAGGAAGACGAATCTCCAGCAACTGCCGCCGAATGAATTCCCAGAAGGCGGTTCCGAAAACCGAATTATGGTTTTTCGGTGTCC
Organism: uncultured Planctomycetaceae bacterium; assembly: GCA_937860165.1. GTDB lineage: Bacteria > Planctomycetota > Planctomycetia > Pirellulales > Lacipirellulaceae > Bythopirellula. Next base: position 2,576 of record CALMBE010000004.1, on the reverse strand, counting down.
AGATTTGAATATCTCAACCAACAAGTCACAACAACCAACCATTAAATCAATCTGGGGCATTTTGCCCGCAGCGCAAGAAAGGGTTTTGTCATGAGCGATGCAGCAGTAGCAGAATTTTCTGCAACCACGAAAGAACTGGGAGACAAGATTGTCGCCCTCACCCTCAAGGACGCCAAGCAATTGAGCGACTATCTCAAGGATGTCTACGGGATCGAACCAGCCGCTGGTGGAGCCGTCATGATGGCCGCCGGTGGCGATGGTGGCGGTGCCGCCGCTGCCGCTGAAGAGCAGACCGAGTTCGACGTGGTACTCGAGGCCGCTGGGGGCAACAAGATTTCCGTGATCAAGGTGGTTCGCGCCGCAACGGGTCTGGGTTTGAAAGAAGCCAAGGACTTGGTCGAAGCCGCCCCGAGCAAGGTCAAGGAAGGCGTTTCCAAGGAAGACGCGGAAAAGCTCAAAGCCGAATTGGCCGAAGCTGGTGCCACGGTCTCGATCAAGTAGTTAGCCAAGGCAAACGCCATTCCCGGGTTTTGCAGTTCCGTCTGTAATTTCCCCGGGGATGGGTAGAACGCACCAGCAGAGAAGTTCTCTCTCGGTTGCGTTTTCGATTCGGAATCACATGCGGGTTGCGTAAGGAGGGAAGCGATGGTAGGCAGTTTCGTCAATCACCCTGTCCCACTTAGCGCTTGCTTGACTTTGTATTCTGCGTTTGCTTGGCTTCGAGTAGCCCACCCCCAACTTGTTGGTGGATGTGTGGGTTTGTGTCGCTAATTTCTTTCCACCTCGTGATATCGGAGCAGCTCGCCCTATGGCAGTCCCGGCTGAACGACGTTTGCAGGCACCTTTGGTCCGCACTTTTGGAAGTGCCCGAATTGCCTACGACATCCCCGACCTGACCCAAATCCAGACCGAAAGTTACGCCCGGTTTCTCCAATACGACGGCACGACCACCATTGTCCGCAAGGATGATGGGTTGGAGAGTGTGCTGCGCGAAATCTTTCCGATCGAGAGCTACGACAAGACCATTCGTCTCGAGTATCTCCGTTACGATCTGGGAAAACCGCGCTACGAACCGGACGAATGTCGGCAATTGCGCCTGACCTACGGTCGACCCTTTCGCATTTGGTTGCGACTGGTGAAGGACCAGCCCATCGAGGAAGAAGTGTACCTCGGTGATTTGCCGATCATGCTCGGCGGTGGTGAATTCATCATCAACGGTGCCGAGCGCGTCGTCGTTAGCCAGTTGCATCGCAGCCCTGGTATCGACTTTGTTTCGGAAGTGGAAGCGGGCGAACGCCGGACCCATAGTTGTCGGATCATTCCCGAGCGGGGTAGCTGGATCGAGCTCAACACGACCAAGAAAGATAGCATCACGGTCCGCATCGACCAAAGCGGTCGTTTCTCGGCAGTGATGCTTCTCCGGGCGATGAGCCCCGACTTGAGTCTCGACGCGGACATTTTGCGGCGTTTCTACGAAACCTCCAAGCTCAAGATTGTCGATGGTCGCAGTGCCGCCAAGATCGAGGGCAAAGTCTCCGTCAGCGATGTAGTTTATCCGGTAGGCAGTGATCGCGCCGGCGAAATCATCATCGAGGGGGGGCAGCGCATCACCAAGAATGTGGCAGAAGTGATTTGCACTTCCGGGGTCAAGTCGGTCGATATCATGGAGCCCCCGAAATCTCCGCACCTGTTAAATTCTCTGGCCGACGACAACACGTCGAGCCACGAAGAAGCTTTGCTGCGGATTTATCAGAGATTGCGTCCGGGCAATCCACCCCAGTTGGAAAAGGCCCGCCAGTTGTTTTCCGAAAAGTTTTTCGATGCCAATCGGTATCGACTCGGACGTGTTGGTCGTTTCCGCATGAATCGCAAGCTGGGGATCAATGTCGCCGAAACCGAAATGGTGCTGCGTCCCGAGGACTTGATCGCCTCGATCCAGTATCTCTTAGGTCTGTCTTCCGGTGACCAAACGGTCGAGATCGATGATATCGACCACTTGGGCAATCGGCGTTTACGGACCATCGACGAATTGGCGTGCGATGAAATTCGCAAGGGATTCCTCAAACTGCGCCGTACCGTCCAAGAGCGGATGAGTCTCAAGGATGCCGATGACATGACTCCCCGGAGTTTGATCAATCCGAAAAGCATCTCGGCGGCGATTGAGTACTTTTTTGGCCGCGGCGAACTTTCGCAGGTCGTCGACCAAACCAATCCGCTTTCGATGTTGACCCACGAACGGCGTCTCTCGGCCTTGGGACCGGGTGGTTTGAATCGCAAGCGGGCGGGCTTTGAAGTCCGCGACGTGCATATTTCCCATTATGGTCGGATCTGCCCGATTGAGACCCCGGAAGGCACGAATATCGGCTTGATTTCGAGCCTGGCGATGTATGCCTCGGTCGACGAATACGGATTCCTGATTACCCCGTATCGCAAAGTAAAGAACGGCAAGCTCACTGAAGATGTGGTGTGGCTGCGAGCCGATCAAGAATCGGAAGCCCTCGTTGCTTCGGCGGATGTGCCGGTGAAAGATAACCGCATCCAGGGCGATACCGTGGTCGCCCGGCATAAGTCGGACT
>CALMBE010000003.1 GCA_937860165.1 uncultured Planctomycetaceae bacterium | reverse complement strand
GAAGCGCGAGCGATCCTGCCCCACCAGAGCGCAACCACATTGCAGGTTGCCGGATCCATCATCGCCACGGTCGCGTGGATGATCGAACATCCCAACGAGGGTGTCTGCGTGCCCGACGACCTTCCCTGGCGCGATGTGCTCAGCGTCGCGTCGCGCTACCTCGGCACGTTGCACTCCGCAGCGGCCGATTGGGATCCGCTGACCACACGCAACGATCTGTTCGCCGGATTCGCCAACGATGCCGACATTCTCGATCGCCGCGACCCCTGGCAGTTCAGCAACTTCCTCATCGCCTAGCACGTTGACAATGTCGACGAACCCGGGCAGACTGGTACCGATGTCCGCCGCTCGCACCCTCCTTCTGCTTATGTAGGGCAAGCGCCGCGTACTTCGCGCTTGCCCGTCCCCCCCGCCGGTTGGCCGGGGGGTTCTTCATTTTTCACACCGTTCGATCGCTCCTTCCATCCACACTCGTTCAGAAAGCCAGTCATGCCTCCACAACCAGCAAGCCCGAAGAAGATGAAGTTCACCAAGTACAAGCCGTTCGTGCCGGTCGTGCTCCACGATCGAACGTGGCCGAACGTCGTGATCGACAAAGCCCCGCTGTGGTGCAGTGTCGACCTGCGCGACGGGAACCAGGCACTGATCGACCCGATGGACCCGCAGCGCAAGCGGCACATGTTCGATGCCCTGGTGAAGATGGGTTTCAAGGAGATCGAGGTCGGTTTTCCTGCCGCGAGCCAACCCGACTACGACTTCATCCGCCAGTTGATCGAAGAGGACTTGATCCCCGACGATGTCGAGATCCAGGTGCTGGTGCAATGCCGTCCGGAGCTGATCGAGCGCACGTATGAGTGCCTGCAGGGCGCGCCGCGGGCGATCGTCCACTTCTACAACTCCACGAACCCGTTGCAGCGAGACGTGGTGTTCGGACTCGACATGGATGGCATCGTCGACATCGCTGTCAACGCCGCCAAGCTGTGCCGCAAGCTCGAGCAAACCATGGGACACACCGAGATCCGCTACGAGTACTCGCCGGAGAGCTTCACCCTCACCGAGCCCGAGTATGCGATCGAGGTCTGCCACGCGGTGATGGACGTCATCGAGCCGACGCCGGAGCAGCCGCTCACCCCGACCGAGCAGTTCGAGGCCCTGCGGAATGGGCAGTTGCACATCACGGCCCTGGGGACCGGCGAAGTCCCCGCCGCAGTGAACACTACCGGTTTCATTCCCGCGTGTACTTTCGGCAAGGACGACGGCACAAGCGGCTACAAGATGGAGTTTATCGTCAAGGCCGACAGCCCGATCAAGAAGCTGGAGGACTTGCGTGGCAAGAGGATTGCCTTCACGCGACCGCGTTCCAATTCCGGCTGCAAGGCGGCGGCGATGTTGCTGATGGAAGAGATGAATCTCCAGCCCGAGCGCGACTACCAGTGGCGCTACACGTACGGACACTTCGGTTCGATCCAAGCAGTCTCGGCGGGCGAGGTCGATGCGGCCCCGATCGCCAGCGACGTGTTTGCACGGATGGTCGGCAAGAATGAGATCAAGGAGAGCGACTTCCGCAGCATTTACAAATCGGAACAATTCCCCCCGGCGGCCTTCGGCTATGCCTACAACCTCGCACCGAAATTGCGCGAGCAGATCGCCGAGGCCTTGCTGGAATTCAAATGGGAAGGCTCGAAGATCGGCACGGAATTCGGTGCCGACGGATCGACGAAGTTTGTTCCGATCGTGTACAAAGACGACTGGGCCCTGGTCCGCCGCGTGGATATGGCGGCGAGCACCGCCCGCAATGACCTGACACGGTAACGGTCGAGCGCGTTGTGACGATGCGCCAATGTAGCATGGGCCCCCGGCCCGTGCGCGACGCAGTTTCTCGCACGGGCCGGGGGCCCATGCTACGGTTGGAATTCTAATTCAACTTAAAGCGTGCCCAGATGGGGTTGTGGTCCGAACCGTCGATTTCCGGTGGGGCATATTTTATCTTGCAGGAATCGGGCACATAGAGTTTGGCCATGGCCGACGAGCTCGTGATGAAATCGATGGGTGCCCACTCGGGATGGTCGTTTTCGAGGGAATCTTCACTCATCGTCATCTCTGGTGCCCACATGGCAGTCGATCCCGTGCCGAAGATCGTCTTCATCGACACACTGTCGCGGGTGTCGTTAAAATCTCCCAGGACGATCACGCGGGCCTCGGGGTTCGCAGTCAGCCGGGCATCGAGCAGTTTGCGCAGTTGGGTGGCCTCGGCCTGGCGAATCGGTTCGGAAGTTTCCGCCCCGCCGGCCTTGCTCTTCAGATGCACAGGCCAAAATTCGATGGGCTGGGCATCCTTGGGCAACACGCTGATTGCCGGGACATCGCGGTTGAACTGCCGTTCGACCCCATCAGGCCCGGTGAATTTCAAATGACGGCGGGAAGTGACTTCGCCGATGGGTGCCCGCGACAGGAGGGCCACGTCGATCCCGCGGAGGTCGTTTCCCTCGAAGTGGGCGATGTGGGCGTAACCCATATCGGCGAGCATGACCTTGACGAATCGCTCCAGGTAGCCGCGGTTCTCGACTTCTTGCATGGCCAGCACATCGACATTCATCTTGCGTATCGTCGCGGCGAGATGTTCGATTTCCTCCCGGGGTTTGGCTGGGGTTCCCTCGTCGGCATGGTAGGGGTCGTCGACGTCGTCGAACAAATTCAAAGCGTTGAGTGTGCCGACGACAATTTCATCGGGGTTCGCCGACCAAGTAGTGACAGGATTCGATTCGAGTTTTACGGTCTTGGGGAGGACATCAATCACCTTAATTTGTTCGGGCCGAGTCACGACAATTTGGGGCTTGTCTTGATAGGTGGTAACGAGCCCGCGGATCTCGACCAGCTTGCCTGCATAAAGGGTCTTGAGCTCGCCGGGGAACTTTTCGAGGTTTTCGCGAAACACGACTGCCACGAAATCGGGAGGCCGCTTGGTGTCGAAATTCAGGAAATTGACTCGCCCCGCGGAACTTACATTGACCACCTTCCCGCTGACGAAGACAGGTTGGCCGATGGCGTCCTTGGCGTTCGTCCAATCGATGCGTATCATCGCCTCATCGGGCGAGATGACCGGTTGTGCGTGTGCAACATGCGCCAGGGGTAAAACTAGGAATACAAGGGACGGCATCCAGCGTGACATGTCGAGCTCCAGGTGAGGCAAGTGCGGAGATTGCAAGCGTGCCTCATTCTGCCATGAAAGCCCCTCGCACACAATGAATTGCAGTGAGAAATCAGGGTCGAGCAATTATTCATTTTGGGGTGCCATGCTCACGCTGGTACTCCGGCGTGGGCATGTG
>CALMBE010000002.1 GCA_937860165.1 uncultured Planctomycetaceae bacterium | reverse complement strand
CCGGGCGTGCACGTGCTCACCGGTGCGCCGGTGCAGGGTATCGACGCCGAAGGCTATGTGCGCGGCGGCCAGCGCACGCCGGCCCGTACCGTGCTGTGGGCCGCCGGCGTGGCGGTGAGTCCGATCTTCACCGCGTCGAAATGGTCAAGCGTATTCCGCCAGACCGACAGTTCACTCGACGTGTAGCCGCGGTGACATTCGTCGGCGATGATGCAGTCGAACGCATGGATCGGGATGTCGAGTTTGTCGGCCTCGTCGTCGGTTTCTTCATCCCCGAGTGCGAATCCGGCCGCGCGACCGAAGAGGTTGATCGCCATCCGCTGGATCGTGCAGACATAGACGAAGGCGAGGCCCGGCTGCGGGGCCATGAGATAGGAAGCGGGCAGAACCTGGGGGTCGAACTTCTCGTCTTCGTCGAAGTCTTCCCGTTGAAATCGCTGGCTGTAGACCTCGTAAATCTTGTCGAATTTGAGGCCAGGCTCCGGCTCAAAAGCGGCGAATGAACGAACGGCCTGGGCAGCCAAGGCCCGGCGATCGACCAGGAACAGCACCCGGCGGGCGACGCCCGACTTCATGAGGCGGTAGGCCTGGTTGACAATCGTAAACGTCTTGCCGGTGCCGGTGGCCATCGCCACAAGCATTTGGCGCTTGCATTCCGCGATGGCCCCCTCGGTCGCCGTATTGGCGTCGATCTGATAAGGACGCAGCCGCGGATGATCGTTCGGCATGGCCGCCAGCTTCGCCAAAGCGGCTAAGCGATCTTCGCTCAACAGTTCTGCAAGCGCGCTGGGCGTAAAGAAATGCGACACCTGCCGGGACAAGTTCCTCGGATTACGCACGTCGTGGAACCAAATGACCTCGCCATTGGTCGAAAAAAGAAACGGAACTCGTAATCCGGAGTAGTCGAACGGAGCGTCGGCAATGCCGCGTGCGTACCGTTCGGCTTGGGTGAGAACGCCCTGCGGGCCAAGGGTCACCTTTTTGGCTTCGACCACCCCGACGAGCTGGCCGTCGACCACGAGCCCGTAGTCGGCAGGGCCGTTGGCAGTGGGAAACTCCTCAAGAGCGTGCCGGCTGTAGAGCGCGGGGTTGGAATCGGTGCCAGCGCGAACAATGCTCCACCCAGCAGCTTCAAGCTTGGGATCGATCCGCTCTCGGCGGGTGCGGCGTTCGGATTCGCGTTGGGGGTCGCTTGGCACGGTTCGTTCTCGCGGCGTCCGTTATCGGGGTTTGCGTTTGGTGGTGGGCAAGTTCGCAGGGCTTTCGGCTTGAGTGAGCAGGCACTTCAGTTCTTCCCGGGCATACAGCCGATAGTGATTGACCGGGTGGCGCCGCTCCGTGATCTTGCCGGCGCGTCCCCAATTCCGCAGCGTGTTGGGCGCCACGCCGAGATATTCGGCGGCCTCGGCGATGCGGAGATAACGATCAAGCTTTGACATACCGGCGGCGCTCCAGCGGGGAAATGCCCTCAACAGACCTTTCTAACCTTACCAAACTCGGCCAATAGGCGGTAGCTGCCTGATTCACGGTTGCAGATACAGACGGTCTCACACCGTCTTGTTGATTACCACCAAGCAGGTCTGCACGCCGGTTTGGCGGAAGGCTTCGACGCCCCGGAAAGCATCCTCCGGCAGCTCTTGGACATCGTGCTCCAGCCCATCGAGCCACTCGCGGAATTCGCGGCTCTTGTTGTCGCTGCGAAAGAAGGGCCCTTTACTCATCACGCTGACTAAACGACCGCCGACGGAGAGAAGCTCAAAGGCGTGGCGGACGTGTTCGATCTCCGCGCCGGCTTCAAACGGCGGGTTGAGAAGTATTGTGTCATAGGGGCTTTGGTGCTCCAAGAAGTCACCATACGTCACGATCTCGTCGTACCCCTTGGCGGCGAGCACATCAGCCAGCATGTGGTTGCGTTCGATCGCCTTCAAGTCGACTTCGGGATGACTCGCGCGGATCGCTTCGAGGATGTCGCCCATTCCGCACGAGGGCTCCAAGACGCGGTCGTCCCCCTGGATGTTGGCCAAGTCGAGCATCTGCAAGATGACTGGCCTCGGCGTCGGAAAGAATCTCGGCAGTTCTTTCCCGCGGAGCGCATCGACAGCCACGGCAATTGGATCGTCACGGCCTGCCGAATTGAGGTGGGGCAACAGTTCCGCGAGCGCTGAGCGCAGTTCGTGGGCGTCGTGGATATTGGCTGAACGAAGTCGCTTGTAGTCGTCGAGGCAATGCTCGAACCAGTAGCAGTAGTAACCAGCTCCCTTCGCGCGGCCTACGAAGTCCTCCAGGAGCTCGATGTCAGAGTCGTGGTAGAACTCGACGAAATCTTGCACTGTGGGCGTACGGGCCACGATCTTGCGCATCTTCTCCGTGATCTGTTTGAGGCCGCTGGTGCTCGCCAGTTGCGTACACGCCCGCTCCAAGTGGCCCCGATACAAATAGGGCTTGGGATACTCGACGAAGCGGACGTCGGACGCATCCAAGGACCGCTGCTCTAGTGCATCCTGCTTGACATGGCGGTCATAGTTTGACAATTCGCCGTGCTCATTCTCCATCGAATGCTTGATGTGCGACCAACGCGCCCGCCGCAGGATCGAACGGAGCGTGTCGATCTGCACCGCGTAGCGAATGCCGTCAAGGTAGGTCGCCTCCCCTTCCCGGAGTTGTGCTGCCAGCGAACGAAGCGTTTGGGCAGTTGCCAGTTCCTCGCGAGCGCGGGCCCGCGTCGAGGCGGCTTGCTCGGCCCGACGCACGGTGTACTTCAGCTTGCCGTCGTCCGCCTCTAAGGCATCGCTTGCCCGCTCTTGCAATCGATCGGCCATCGCCGTGAATCGGTCCGCAACGTTTTCGAGTTTGCGAATCTGGCGATCCTCCAACTCATCGCTGCGATCGGCGTCACCTTCTTTAAGTCCTGCGAACTTCTCCGCCGACTCATGGCTGAGAAACTGAAAGCCGGCCTGATCCTTCTTGAATGAGCTATACCAGCCCCCTAACTGCTGAGCCTTGCGCTTCAACTCGTCGTAAGCTTGGCGTTCCACGCGGCTCGATAACTGGACGATCCACAAGGGGCACCCCCGCTTCTCGTGGTGGCCTTCGGTTATGTTGAACTCAAGCCCGTCGAGATCTGTTGCCTGCAAGCGCTCAACAGTCGTCGCTGTCCGGTCCGCTCGCGTTTGACGTGACAGGTCGGCGTAAAGCTGGTCGCGGCGGAGGTGCTGTTCATCGGTGAGACTCGCTTCCCCTAGCTTCTCGATGAAAGCATGAAACTCGAGCAGTGTCTCGGGGTTTTCGATGGCCTTCTGTTGTTCAGCTTGTTTCTGTTCAAGTGCTGCGTAATGCTTGGTGAAATCTTCATTAGTCAGACCCTCGACGAGCCGATCAACGGCCGCTTCGATGGTTTCGGCCATGGGGTTGTAACTGATCGAGTTCCCCAGGACAAAGCTCTTGAGACAGGCGCGGTAGATCGCTGCCGCATTCTCGTCCTTGGTCTGCCGCCGGGCATCGTAGGCCCCGCAGCGGAGGGCCAGTTGTTGAAGCCCTTTGGCGTTGTGGTTTTGTTTGAGGGAGTCGACGAACACTTGTTCGCTCTGCTTGAGCCGGTGATATTCGGCCTTCCAAGTGTCAGCCGTCAACTGTGTTTGATCGCGTTCGTCGGAGAATGCGCGGAAGTCGTCGAGCGTGTAGGGCCGGTGGTGCCCTTCTTCCAGAATTGTGCTGAGGGAGTCCATGCCCCCCTGGCACTGGGACTCCCGAAACTCCGGCACCACCGGCTCGGCTAGCGACGATTCCGACGTGCCCTGGCCATCGGCGAGCTCTGTGAAACGCTCGCTGAACAGCTCCCGCTGACACGCGACCGGCAGGGTGGTCTCGGTCCCCTTCTCCTCTGAGGCGTCTTGCTGTGCGACGCTCGGCGTCGTTGCCTCAATCGCATCAGCTTCGTCGTAAGCCGCCACCAAGTCCTCCGGCCAATGCTGCGGTAGCAAGGCCTCCGGGATGCCGCCCCGATGATTGATGTGGGGCGATAAATCAACGCCGTGGGTCGCCGCTTGCTCATGGAGCCTATCAAGTTCCTTGACGGCATCGCGCACCGCTTCAAAGCGGTTCTCCCACCACACCCAAGCCGACTCTTCACCGAACTGTTCGCTCTCAGCCAACACCCTGGCATCTGCCTGCAACATGGCGACCAGAGCAGTCAACTCTTGTGCCATCACCAGCGGCAACTCCGCCTGCGGACAAGCACACCTCTCCGCCGCCTGGGAACACCGCCGAGATAACCCTTCTACGTCCCGCGTGAAGGGAGGCAACGCCTCGCCGTCGCGGGCGGTAGGCGACAAGGAGATTAAGGACTCGACATTCCGGGCCAAGTCACTGACGCTGGCAGCCATCTCAGGATGGTAAGCGTGATCCAGCAGATTATTGGTCATGTACCGGATCGACGCGGCCACATCCTCAACCCGTTCCACAAGGTCTTGGCCGGTCTCGCGGAGCCGACGGATTTCATCGATGAGTTCTTCATGCACTTGCTCTTCCATACAACAAAAGAAGAAAAATCTACTCGTCCCCGCGATCCTCCGTTTCCTCGCCGGGCCAATCGTAGGCCCCACTCAAGGGACCATTCCACGACGACAGCAACAGCCTGACCGCAT
>CALMBE010000001.1 GCA_937860165.1 uncultured Planctomycetaceae bacterium | reverse complement strand
GGGCGGGGGCGAAGCGGCTGCTGCATATGCACGGCGAGCATCTCAACGCATGGTGCCTTGCGTGCGATGAGCGGGCAGTCTGGCGCGAAACGCTCATCGACCGGCCCGCTTGTCCGGCCTGCGGTGTCGCGGGGCAGCTGCGGCCCGACATCGTCTGGTTTGGCGAGATGCTCGATCCGGGACACCTTCAGGCGATCGATGCTTTCATGCGTCGGGACCGGGACCGCCCTCTCGTCTTTCTCGCGATCGGCACCTCGGGCGCGGTGTGGCCGGCGGCCGGCCTCGTGAACCTGGCCCGCGAAGCCGGGGGCACGGCCATCCTGGTCAACGCCGAAGCGGCGGAGAACACGGCCCGCTTTCACCGATTCCTCCAGGGGAAGAGCGCTGAAATCCTCCCCCTGCTCCTCGGCGCGGACCGCGGCGTCAGCCGATAATCGCCATTCCGATCTTCCTCTTAAGGAGGCCGTCCTTGAAACCCCACCTCGTCGCCCTGCCTCTTTGTCTCAGTCTGGTGTCCATGACCGATGCTCTTGCCGTTCAAAACGAAAGCCTGACCTACCCTGCCACGAAGAAAGGCGACGTGGTCGAGGTGCTCCACGGTCAGAAGATCGCCGATCCCTACCGCTGGCTCGAGGATCCCAACAGCACGGAGACCGCGGCCTGGGTGGAGGCGCAGAACAAGGTCACGTTCGCCTATCTCGAGAAGATCGGGAAGCGCGCCGCGATTCGTGAACGGCTGACGAAGTTGTGGAACTACGAACGCTACGGCGTTCCGAGCCGTCACGGCGCATGGACCATCTTCTCGAAGAACGACGGCCTCCAGAACCAGGCCGTGCTGTACGCGATCGCCGGCACCTGGCTCACGCATCTGATCGGCAAGCCGCTGGTGGGCATCAACTTCGCCATGCAGCGCGCCGAGGCGGATTTCCGTTTTTCGCTGGTGCGACTGCGCGAGAACGCGGAAGGCGTGGCGCTGTACCGTGGCGAGGCCGGGGAGCTCGAGAACTTCCGCGGCCGCTTCGCGAGCGTCATCTCGGTGTGGTGGACGAAGATGCTGAAGCAGAAGCAGCTGGGCTGGTTCCAGTCCTTCTACGGCCAGGTGGCGATCATCTTCCCGTTCGTGGTCGCCTCGCCGCGCTTCTTCGCCGGCACCATGCCGCTGGGCGGCATTTTCGGCGGTTTTGGCTAGGTGGACCCAGTGGAGTTTGTTGGCGACAAGTTCCTTTGTTCGCTGCGGTTCGCCACCACCCCCAAAAGCCTGTTCGATAAATCGCTCGGGGTGATACGCCAGTTCTCGCAATTCCCGCTGCAATGTCGGGATTTCGCCCTGTCGATTCGGCACAGCGAGGGGTAAGTGCAACGTCCCCGAAACTACCGCAAATTCGGGGAGTTCTCGCCCATAAAAACGCCTACAGAGTGCGTTGGTCACTTGATCGTACTTGGCACCTCCGATTCCGTGAATGAACAGGTCGGCAAGGAAGAGTCTAGCAAATAATGTCGTCGTCAAGGCCCGCGTGCGCAACTTGATCCCCTGGAATTCCCAGTCACCGATTTTTTCTAATGCGAGGTCTGGCTTTCCTTCACGTTGGAGGGGGAGTGAATCGTGAAACGCGTGGCGGTCTGTTACCTGCACACACTGAGAATCCACTCTCACGAACAACCCTCGACGGCGGGGGTCGGTGCAGCTCCAAATCCAGAAGGGGGTCTCGATCCAACCCTCTTCGGCCTCGAGGTCTGGTAGCGGTTGGGCCTGATTTCGCAACTTGTGGGCCGTGCGATAGTCGGCCAGGGACTGATTGTAAGCAGCGCGAAACTCCTCGGCCCGGACCAAGACATCGAGCGCAAACCACCGAAATTCTGCAGTGCGACACACATAACTTTCCGGCACTTCCAAAGTCTGATTTCCCCAGGACTGCTCGATCTTGTGACGAGCTTGCGAAAGCCTAGATCCCAGACCTACCCGCCCAGATTCCTCCAGAATCGCGTCGGACCAGAATTCACCGACCAGGGGATGGGGAACGAGAGGCTCTAAGACTTTTGCTACCCGAGAGCCAAAGGATTTCCAGAGTGACCAATCCGCAATCAAACGCTCTTCAAACGGAACCTCAAGACCAACTTGGTCGAAGGCAATGGATACCACTTGCGGATTAGTGACACTGCCGATGGGGACCCGAATCGAGGGATTCCGGCATAAATCGTTGTCGATGATCAGATTAACTGCAATTCCCCCGATCTCTTTCGCCAACCGGCCTGCGAAGAAGTTTTTCAGCCAAACTCCGGGGTGAAAGAGTTCCGGCTGATGTCCGGTGATAATTAAAGGCTGCTCCGTGAAACGCGGGTGGGAGATGTTGCAGTAGCTGCTGCTATACTCCCAGGCAGCGGAAAGCAAAGACTGCCGCGCAGATTGGGCCAGCTCATTCCAAGACCTGTCAAAGAGCCCCGAGGAGTCGCCAAGGAGTGGCCGCCGGGCTGCCTCGACAACTTTAGGCATCGCCTCCCAAGAGGGGACACAAAGGACTTGTCCGTTTTCCGCGGGGGCCCGATAGTTCGCGTTACTCCCCGAGGCAGTCATAGGCAATCTTGGTAGCAGCACTCTTGGATCGGTCCCGGAACCACAATGGGCTTCCCAGGCCCGAGCGCGGCAATAGCTCGCTCGATGACCTCGCGGTAATAGTTCAGCCGAGTATCGGCAGCATCGAGCACGCCCCCGAAACTCCGTTGCTCATCGAGATAAATAAGCGGGACGGGGACCTCGGTAACACGGAGGCCCTGGTTGGCTGCCTGAACCCACAATTCGAGTGGCATGGCGTAGCCAGGTTCGGTGAGTCGTAGATTGGCCAAGGATTGCGTACGGTATGCCTTGAACCCGCAAAAGGCATCGGTCAAATGCAGGCCCAAGCGCTGATTCAATTCGGCGGTAATGGTCCGATTGATGACAAGTCGATCACCGGGGACCTGGGACTGTGAGTCCGAATTGGGAACTTCTAGATAGCGGCTCCCCGACGCGATATCGGCTCGTCGGCAGGCTTCGGCCAGTTGGCCGATGCGTTGGGGCTCGTGTTGTCCGTCGCAATCAATGGTCACGATCACGTCGTAACGTCGGTGAATCGCGTAGTCGAACGCCGACTTCAAAGCTGCGCCGTAGCCCTGATTCACAGTGTGAACCAGCAGCTGGATGTCGGCGCGTGACTCGAGTAACTGGCGCGTCCCGTCGGTGGACCCATCGTCCACCACCAAAACGTCGGTGGCATGTTTGACGACTTCATTCAATACGTTCGTGACATGTTTCGCTTCGTTGAATACGGGTAGTGCCGTCAAGAAGCGATATGGCCGACTTTCACACCAAGGACTTTCGTTTGTCTGAATCATGGCGTGGTAAACTCCTCCGAGTGCGCGGAGAGCCGTGGGTACGTATATGCTTGGAAAGTGCCATGGGCTCATGCCCACCGCTCGCCTGTCGGGCAAGCATTCCATTCTAGATCGACCAACGCGAGGGTCAACTAAAACGAAGTCGCGGTAGTACCCCTATCCGGATTACCTAGTCGAATCGAGTTCATGGGGCTTGGGACTGGGAAACGGGGGCTGGGGAATACGGGCTCCCCTGGCGGAATGGAAGCTCGGAAGCCGGGTCGAGATTTCAGAAAAAAATCCGTCATTCCCGCGTAGGCGGGAACCCATGCCCCGATTTCTGGATTCCCGCCTGCGCGGGAATGACGAGTGAATCGTATTTTTCCCCTGTGAATTCCCGGACACCCTCACTTATCTACTTCACTCGGTCACCGACTTAAAGTCTTCTCAGGGGGTCTTGCTCGGTGCGACTGGCCCAGACTTCGACGCCGGGGAGCAAGTCAGTTAGGTAATCGGCCAAGGACAACAGGGCAAATCGTTCGCTCGCAAAATGTCCAGGGAGCACGAGCGCCAGGTTACGGGCTTCGGCTTCTAAGCATGTGTGATAATTGGTTTCACCCGTAATAAAGCCATCGCATTTCAGTTCGACCGCCTGTGCGAGAAAACTCCCCCCGCTTCCACACGCGATCGCCACCCGGCTTACTACCTGCTCGTCACGTCCAACCACATGGAGACTTTCGATCCCAAGAAAACTTTTCACTCGGGCGACCAATTGGAGCAAGGTTAAATCTTCGGCCAGGGTTCCGAAACGACCCGATCCGACTTCCGGATCACTTCCGTTAGCGGGAATCATCGGGGCAATCTCTTGCAGTCCCAGGCCAATCGCCAGATGTTGATTGATGCCGACCCGAGCGGAATCAAACGCGGTGTGCGGGCTGCACACGGCAATTTGCGCAGCGATTAATTTCAAGAGGAGTCGCCCCACGGTCGAATCCGAATTCACCGTTTTCACAGCGTGGAATGGGAGCGGGTGATGCGTGACTATCAATTGGGCTTTGCCCTGGATCGCCTCGGCAAGCACCGCGGGGGTAATTGACAGGCACGTCATGATCCGCTCAACAGGCCATGACCGATCGCCGACCAAGAGACCTACGTTATCCCAATGTTCGGCTAAATTCGACGGTGCGAATTCTTCCAAACATGCGACTACTGCACCAACGCTGGACATGCTACCTCACCTGACATACTCGGCTCGAAAACCGACCGAGTGTTTCGCGGACAAATAACCACCACTCTCGGACATCCTTGTCCTGTCAGACTATAGTAGTTGTGGGAGATACTAGGGACAAGGGAGGTTGAAAAGTGTGTCAGACTGAAATACGAGGGTGCCATGGCCACGGCGGTACTCCACTGTGGCCATGCTCTTTGGGCGATTCACATGCCCACGCCGGAGTACCAGCGTGAGCATGGCACCCCAAAATAACGCTGTGACAAATCGCTAGAATCCCACGGCCCTACTCTTCTACCATGAACCGATAATTCAAGACACGATTCTTGCCGCCGATTTCCTCGACCTTGAGCAGCAATTCCTTGCCGATCAGGTCCTCGGCTTCGGTATAGGTAAAAGTCTTGAGGTCCCAGTTATTTGTCAACTGAAAGACATGCATTCTTTGGCGGCGACGATCGGGGGCATACATGAGACACTTAAAGTCGATGGGGGCGGACTCGCGGTTGATCATGCGCTGCTCGACGATCAGCGAGCCATCTTCCTCGACGCGCGTGGCGACTTCCACGTCGATGTCTTTGTCGCCGACATTCAATTCTCGAAAAACACTGAACTTGTAGGGCTTCTCGGCGGCAATTTCAAAATCGACGCGCAGCGGCGTGACCCCGCTCGTCGCGTCGAACGGCAGGACAACCTGAAAGGCACGTTTGGCCTTCTCGCCAACCGCCAATTTCAGGTCAATCCGATCTGGCAGGATTTGCCAACCTTCCGGGGCCACGATGCGGGCAACCCCGCCGATGCCCTGCGCAAATGAATTCTCGATCAATAATTGGTTCGAATGGGCCAATTCAAAAATACTCGGCACGTCGGAATTGGCAAAACTGGTTCCCATCATCATGCGGGCGACCGCGCCGTTAATTCCCACGACATATTTGGGCATGGTGTTCACTTCGATCACCTGCAAATACTCTTTCCCTTTGGGAACTTCTCGGCGACCCCAGACGTCGACCACTTGGACGTTCTCTCCCAGAAAGACACTTTCCTGGCGGGGCTGTTGGTTCCAGACCACCATGACCATCGTTCCCTCTTTGTCTTCAAAGAGGCGATTGGTACTCCCTCCAGGGAGTTGAATGCTCCCCACGTAGCGGGTACCACTCAACAGCGAAGCCGTAGTACGCCAAGGGAGCAGCAAGTCGCCGGGGGTTCCTGCGTCGGTCATCAACCCTGCATCGTCGTCGAAGGGTTTAGCGGCGAATATCGCGGATGCTCCATGAATCTTCCCCGAGATCATTTGCTGAACTAAGTCGCGGGTTCGCGTTTCGAGATCGTAATCCTTCCGCGGCAAGGGTTCCACGAGACTCCAACGCACCACCCCTTTCTGCGCGGGCATTTCCAGGTAACTGGCCAACTCGTCTCCCGTCAATTGGGGGGAAGCAGACATCTGCTGGAAATGCCAGGGGACTTCGCTGCGAGACGCGATCCCTTGCAACCAAGGCCAGCCGATGCCCAAGTGCACATCCTGACCAAATCGGAACAGTTTTTCTCGTAACTGACTGACCTCTCGTTCCGCTAGCGGGTAGTGGGCGTAGCTGGTATCGCTGTCGATTCCCAATTGCCAGTATTTCACTTTCAGAGACAAGCGTGTCAAAACTTCGTCGAGCGAAGGCAACCAAATGGAAGCCTCCATGTTGGAAAACAAGTCCGCCACGCTCAGATCGGTCGGAAGTATTTTGCCAAAATCAAGATCGGCGGGAGGACGGTCGAGCACACCGACGATTTCGATCTTCTTGGCGGCTAGCTGCTCGGCCAAGAGCATTAGCTGATCGCCCCGCTCTGGCTCGGACTCTCCGTACCAGACCGGGAGTTTGACCCAACTGATACCCGTGCGTGGCAAGAGCAAATTGAGTTGATCGAAACCCAGGGGGAGGTCGTCCCCCGCCAGCGACCAACCGAATTCCCCTTGCGCGGCCGATTCCATGGGGGGGACCACGGCAATCGTGATCATGTGGTCTTTCAGCGTGCCGCGGGCGGTCTGCATCGAAACTCGGACCCGATAGAAACCAAAATCCTTAATGGGAGGTTGCCACTTCGTCGTTCCTGCGTAACCTGCCGGTCGTTCGAAGCGGGCATCGACAATGTCGGACGCTTTGCTGAGTTTTTCGGTTATCAATTGGCCTTCCAACTGGACCGTATTTCCTTCGAGCTTGTGACTACTGGCATCGAGCAATTCAAAATGAATATCGGGGTCCTGCTCGCGAATCCCGGAGAGTTCGCAAGTCACGACAACTTTCTTGGGATTGTCGTAAACATTAAAAGGGCTATTCGTATTAACGCTCATGCGGGGTAATCGCGCGAGCCACACATCGTCCAGTGAAAATGTTCCTGCGAGGTCCACATGCTTTCCCTTAACGACCTCCAAGGTAATGATCGCCAGGCTGACGTTTTCGTGTGCATTGTTCACAGGACCGATTTGGATCTTTTCCCAACCGGTCGTGTTTTGATACCACTTGCTCCGCGCCGATTCTACGACTTGTCGATGATCGTCGCAAAAATCGACTCGGACCCTTGCCCGCGCGAAACCGACTCCTTCGCCACGCAATCGCACCTCGGCCACGTAGGCGAAATTATCCGAGACAGCGATCGGAGGGCTGCTAATCGAGGCTCCACCGCCGTTAAGATTGACTGTTAGGCACTTGCCTTCGGGAGTGCTGCTGTCCCCTTGTAGTTTGGCCTCGATAAACTGAGGCATCTCGGGTCCATACGTGCGCAGCCACTTATCGGGCCAGCGATCGAAATTGACATCCCAATCCGCATCGGAGAAGTCGCAAAAGAATATCTCCACCGCGTCGGTCTGACGATCCATGGTATTTGGCTCGACCAGCGCAGATATCAACAGAAGATTTGTTAAGATGGCGAGCATGCTGTCTCAATCGAGGCGGGAACACTTGGCGGTTGCCAGGGGGGAGCTTAGGCAGGCACAGGAAGGATAACTCATTACCGTGACGGCACTTCGGATTGCGGCTCAAACTTGTTGTTTTTCACAACCCTTCAGGAAAGCATTGCACATTGCGGCGACCATTGGGTGCGAGGGAGTGCAAATCGACGCCCGGCAAGAGCTTCGCCCGGCTGAGATTACCGATACAGGACTCCGCGAGGTGCGGAAAATGCTGGCTGATCTGAATTTGCGGGTTGGGTCGGTAGCCTTCCCTACGCGCCGCGGGTACGCCGACCCCACGGAGCTAGATCGCCGTGTCGAGGCCACGATAGCTGCCATGCAGCTCGCCTCCAAGCTGGGGGCTCGAGTGTTGGTCTGCAATCTGGGCAGCTTGCCTGGAGCCGCGGCAGAAGCTCCCAGGGCCCTGCTGGTCGAGGTGATCGCCAGCCTGGCCGAACGTGGCATGAAACTGGGAGTGCAGCTTGCCGCGCAGATTAGCTGTGACGACTTGGCTCAAGTTGCCGATTTCATCGCTCAACTTCCCGAGGGTACCCTATTTCTCGATTTGCACCCTCCGCAAATCATGGCCGAGGGTCACTCTCCGCAGAAATTCGTGGGGGAGTTGGGGGGGCATGTGGCCCATGTCTACGCTGTCGATGCTGTGCGTGACCTTTCGGCGGGCAGAAATCGCGAAGTCGAACTCGGCAGAGGATCGACCGACTTCCCGGCGATCTTGGGGCAGCTCGAAGAGTTCGGCTACGCGGGTTGGGTTACAATCCAACGCACCGGTTCCCAGCAAACCGTGGAAGATTTCGCCAACGCGGTGAAGTTTCTACGGGCGATTTGAGGAAAAGAATGGGGGGGGTGAATTATCAGGCTGTGGCGCTGAGGCGCAGAGAAATCTGAGGACTATTTGTCGCGACTTTGCGCCGCGGCAGCGCGAAGGTTCAAGCAGCGCAGACTCACCACGCGTTAGATTCCGCGAGGGTCAAAGAACAGAGATCGACACTTTGCGCATCGCGCCGGCGAATTTACTTCTTGCGATGCCGAATCTTGGCTCGCATCCGACGTTTCTTGCGGCCCTGCTTACGCCGCCCTTTTCCAGATTTTTTCGTTCCCACAAAAGCTCCCAATATTGATCTGTTTAAGAATTCTGCCGAACCAGCATTGTACTAATCCACCATGGACCGACGCAAGCAACCCACGGTTCAACGAGTGGGCGATACAAGACTCGAACTTGTGACCCCTAGCTTGTCGAGCTAGTGCTCTAACCAACTGAGCTAATCGCCCGCGGCTCGCCACCCTTTCACAAGCTAAACGGCACGCTAGCATTGGCAGGGAGCGAGAGACCCCTAAGTCTAGCATCCTCCTGGGGGGGCTGGTAGGGGCCTCCCAGGAAGCCAGGTCCGATCAGTTTTTCAAGTTGTCCTAGGTATCC